>JANWZE010000060.1 GCA_025054955.1 Blastocatellia bacterium
GGGGAGAACCTCACGCTCTGTAAAACCGCCGTAGGAGTAATCGGACCATCCCCCCGCGCGTGGGGAGAACGTCTAATGAAATCGTTCGACAAGCCATCTGTCTGGACCATCCCCACGCGCGTGGGGAGAACAAGTCCACGACTGCTGCTGTGAAAATCCAGCTTGGACCATCCCCACGCGCGTGGGGAGAACGCTGTGCTGCTATTAAACAGTTCGCGCTGATGCGGACCATCCCCACGCGCGTGGGGAGAACTCTGCCATCTTGTGGTAAGGCCGACTATACACCACAACTTATTGGGGACCCGTCTCACTATTGTTTGCATCTGTTGATTCAGGCTCTTCCCATTTTTCAGCGACCAACCACAGTCCGGAGACCTCGATACCCTTGCGGTCGGTCGGCCCGCTTGTTTCGATTTTGTAGCCCTGGCAATTTGGAAAACTGCTGATGATGAGCAAGCCAATGCCAGCAGCGTTGCGCTTGATGTATTCGATTGTCTTCTGGTGTGTGCGTCGGTTCAGCGTGCCGACAAAGACGTTCGGGCGCGGCTCGATGAACCAGCGTTTGAGCATCCCACGAATAGCGTCGGGCGTGTCGTTAGCGACGATGACGGTCATCGGATGAGCTCCTCTAGGTCTTTAGGCATTCGCGCAAGCAGTTTCTCCTGCTCGATTCGTTCCTTGAGCAGCACGCGCACCAGTTCACCCTTGTCGTCAGGTTGTTGACTGATGGCCTGGAACGCTGCGGGGAACGAGGTGATCTCCTTGTATAGATCAGCCACATCGTAGATGAATGGCAGTGTACCTGCGTCGTGGATGAAGCCCAGCGACGGCAGGTAGCCGAGTGAACAACAGACCGCTGCGCAGATGGCATAGAGGCTCGCATTGGCTGCCGAGAGCGCGCGGTTGATATTATCGGCGAGGTTCCAGTTGGACTTGTCGTACTGACGTCCTTTCCAGGTGACGCCATACTGTTGTCCGAGTTCCGCGTACTTAGCGCGCACACGCAATCCCTCCATGCCCCGGAGTTCCTTGATGCTATATTGGGCGACGTCAACGGTAGGGAAGCGGAGCGCGAACATCCGGCGGGCAATCTCGGCGCGTTTCTTTTTGTCGGCCCAGAGTGCGGCGTGCTGGCGCGGCTTGGTGTTGTCGTGGTTGGGCGTGATGCCGAAGGCATAAAACCGCATGCCGTCTTCACCGATCCAGCAGACGGGCGTGTTGGAATCGGCGCAGGCTTTCATCGCCGCGTGCGTAACCGTCGTGCCGGGACCGAGCAGCACGGCGGAGATAGTGGCTACGGGCAAGCGATAGACCATGTCGACGCCGATCCACTTGATGCTTGAGTCGTCTACTTCGAGCCGCCCGTGCTCCAGGTAGATCGGCGTCCACCTGTCTTTGGCCGGTGTCAGTGCTTCTAGTGGTGGTTTCTCGAAGATAGGCATAATTACTCCTGAATGAATGCAGGGACGCGAATCAACCGCCCCCACGCGTGTGGGGAGAACATGCACACCGGAGTACTTTCATTCGGGTTCGCCTCCAGGTTCGGCGGTGCGGCCAACTTCCACGTTCACGCGCCGGAGAGCGAACTGGCGGCCTTCAGACGACGAATCTTCTCGACCAAACGATACGGGCACGTCGTTGTAGGAATCCGTGCCTGCGGCGAAACTGGGCGCGTCGGTGACGCGGGTGAACGCTTCCAGCGGCGTGTCACCGATCAACGTCTTCCGCGCTTCGGCCAACGTCTCGTGTAGTCCGCGAAAGAGTGGTTCGGCAGGGATGCAGCTTTTGCGCCCGAACCAGACGCCCCAGGTCGGATTTTCAAGCGCGGCGGCCACGTGTTCAAGCAGCGCGCGATCGCCTGACAGGATGACGCCGAACCGAGCATCAAGTAGGTACTGACGGCGAGTCACAACCGGATCGTCGTTTAGTGTGCCGCTGGCGCGCCGAGTCCCTAACACAGTGTGGAAGTCCTCCAATCGGCGCACCGGCCAATCCTCTACCTTGCCCTTCCAACGGCTGGCTTGCTGGCGTGGGATGGCGATGCTAGTCATGCTTAACTCAGCTAACTTCGGCAACAGCTCCCTTTCTTTCGCCGAACCCTTGGCTACTCCCATCGCAGCGCAGATTAGGCCGATGACGCCGCTCTTGGTCGGATGCAATCCGGTAGTGCGGCGCTGGAAGCGGCTCTGAAAGCCCCACGACTGAAGCGGAGCATCAAGTAGCAATGCGAGATAACCAATTTCAACTGACATGGGCGATGATCTCCTTGCAGAAGTCGTCGAGTGATTTGTCGGGGATAGCAACTTCCAACACTGGCTGGATACCCCAGGTCCTTTTCAACTGTTCGTGATGCTCCTTGAGCGCAGTGATCGAAGCGTCCATCAGACCATTCTTGGAGAAGACCGGTTTCTCGAAGGCGTTGACCAATTGCAGCGGCTGGCCCTTGTCCTTGACCAAACCCAGCACGTAACAGGGCAGCGTGTGCGCGTTCATCGAGTTCTTGCGCGCGCCCGGCACCGCCAGAATCGAGGCGCGCACGAACGTTTCCACGACCGACTTGAATTCGTCGGCGGACAGGGCCGCCAGATGCTGTTTGAGCAGATCAAGGTTCAGTCCCACGTAGCGGTAGTATGTGGCCGATGTGAATTCCAACGTGCCGGTCATACCCGCGCCGGCTTCCTCAGTGGGCTGTAGGTCATCCACTGCGGAGAAGAAATCAATGTCGTTGTCCGCCTTGTGCGTGGATAGTGCATGACTGAACAGCCCCGCGCCTTCCACCGTCAGCGAATGATCGCTGGCCACCATCCGCCCGAAGATGGCAATGTCAGCCGCGTCCTTCACCAGACCTTTCACCGAGCTTTCCTTAAATGTCTTCCGGATTGGTGTCTTCAGCACTTTGGCCACGAGCTTTGTGAATTGCTTTGCCGTGAGCGGCTTCTCTTTTTCCTTTGTCTTCTTGGTTGAGGTCTCCTTCTCAATCGTCTCTTCCGCGTCACCTTCGTCGGTTTCTTCAGCCTTCTCCAGTTCTTCCGGACTGATGCGCTCAACTGCTTGGCAGAGCGTGTTCCGGTCATCTTCGGACAATTCCTTCAACAAATCAGCAAGGCAATTGAACTCGTCCGGCGATAGGAACATCAGGGTCTTGACCTTTCTCTCATCTTTGGGATCGAGCTTGCCAAGATAATGAGCCGCGCATTTGGCCAAAGCTTCGGCTACTTTTGGGTCTAACTTGTGGCGTTCTACCAGCACTTCTGTGATTTTCTCAGTGAACAGACGGCTGCGCCGCCCTGCGTACAAGGTGGGCTGTAATTCGGCAGCGGCCTGCCGAATCGCCCGTTTCAGGCACTGGCTGGAGATGCGCGCCCGCGTGACCCCGCCGAACGTGGCGGACTTGGGTGCGCCTACATCGTCGCGATTCAAACACGAGACGGGGAATGATTGAAGGATGTGCAATTCGATCAGTTTCATATTGGCCTCCTTTTGTTGGATGTGGATCACTCAACTAATTGGCGCGATTACCAGCAAGCCGAAGCCGAACGCTCTGGCTGGGCCGATGCCGCGCGTGAATGCGTCGTAAAATTTCGTCGGATCGGTGACGGTCAGCACACCTTGAAACTCCACAGCGGTGTGCAGGCCGCGCATGCCCTTCTTCTGAAAGTATTCGCGTCCGCGCGGGACGATGCGCAAAGAGCCTTCGTCTACGACAAAACCGCCCTGCTCTGCTTTGCGCTTGATCCACGCGATCAACTCCTCTCGGCGAGTGAGTGGGACGCGGCGACTGTTTTTCTTAAAGGTCCCATCCGGGTTTTGCACAGCGACTTTTTTGGTCGCGTTGGCGCATAATTGAAAGCGATAGCGCCGGCGGGTGAAGTAGCTCGGCGGAATTTCTTTCGGCCCGCGCCAGCCCTCGGGCGGACACCACTCAGGCCGTGTGGGCGCAACCGGCGAGACGATGAGCAACTGGAAGCCGCTTTCTTTTTGGTCGAGCCGCGTCAGGAAATCGCGCGCGTGGCCGTCTCGTCCGGGAAAACATTCCCAGACACGCTGATGCCAATCGTAAACATCGTGAATGTGCAGCCGGGCAGCGGTCGCGTAATCGAGCGTGACTTGGGTCAGGTAGCTCATGGCACGGCCTCCGTGATCGCGGGCGCACCTGTTTCTTCCGATGCCGGCGCACCCCAAAATTCGGCAGCCCAACGCACTTTCACAGCGTCGCTCCAGTACCAGAGATCAACAAACAGTTGCTCATAATTCACCGGGACACCCTTCGACTTCGCAACGAACACGACCGGGCGGATGTGGTCGCAGATCTCCTCGCGGTCGCAGGCCAACAGCCGGCGGAACCGTCCCTCAAACGTGTTATGTTCAGCGCCAAGTTGTCGGCAGGTCGTGCCGAGATTGCCGGCATTGGTTTCTTCGGGATGATGCGCGAACAACCCGGCAACGGTCTCGTACCGGGCGTTTCCAATCCCGCCGAATCGAGCCAGCAACGGCCAGGCGCGGTGACGCTGCGCTGGATTGAGCGCGCGACGCAGATCAGCCATCGCACCCCGGTCATTCTTCAGTTGGCGTAGATACTTCAAAAACTGCGCGGCCAGTTCTTGTGGATCGGTTTGTTTGGTGTTCATGATTCGGTCTCCGGACTATCCTCACGCGCGTGGAAAAGAACAACATAGTAGCTTTGCAAAATCCTATTTCGTGCCGCCATCCCCACGCAGAGAACAAAGGCGGCAGACAGGAATGGCTGCCCCACATCCACCATCCCTCACACGCGTGAGGGAGAACAAAGGTCTTGATCTTAAGTTTCATCATTCAGTCTCTTGCGCCCTAGCGCGTAGGCGCGAATTTGCCGGGCCGTTTCGTGCGGGCAGGCACGGTCGAAAGCGGCCAGCGCCGCGCGCCAGACGGCTTGTCCCCAGGCGGTTTTGTGCCAAGCCTTTTCCAATCCCAACACCTTCGGATTGGCTGCGATGTCCAACAGATCGTTGACGCGGCGCTCAACCTCCGTCCAGAATTGAAATGCAGCTTTGCTTTGCACGCGCTGGCGTTGCTCGCGCATCTCTGCCCGGTCAAGATTGTCGCCAAGTTCCTTGTGATAGACGCTGACAGCGCGGCGGAGCCGAACCTCGATAGCTTCGGCATGCTTCACACCGGCCTCATAGGTGCGCTGGCCAGGGTCGGTCAGCATTGCTGCGGGCACGTGGAAGACGGACTCCAACGTATCAACCAGCTTGGCCTGGTCGGCGACTAACCCGCCCACCCACAGATCAAAGGCCTGGTTGTCGGGTATGTTCTGAAGCGCGACCGGTCCGCCCAGGCTAGCCTGGCTGAGAGTTTTGACGGTGAGCGAATGCAGCTCTCGCCAGGGGGCCCGATCGAGCGAGGCGCGCAACAGAACACGTTCGGACTGACCCTTGGTTTGCCGGATTACAACGGTCGCCGTCGGTTCTCGCCACTGGGGATACGGCGCAAATTTCAGGCCGTTGGCAAGCACCATAGTGTCGCTGTGCTTGTTCAGAAGCACCGCACGCGACAATGGCACGAGCCGTCCCAAATACGTGTCCGTAGCATTACGAACTGAGTCGCCCTTCGCAGGATCGTCGGGCATCTGTTCCCACAGCGGGCGGCCCCACCGTCCTTCGCCGTAAAGTTGCACTACTTGCGAACGGGACAACAGATTTATGTGGATTGTCTCGAGCAAATTCCTACCGCGCACGAGAGCGTGGAGCATGCTGCCAGCGATGCACGGCGCGTGGTCGCTTGAACCCTTTCCTGTTGTTTCCTTGTCGTTCCATAACGCCACGCCGATGCGTCCTCCGGGGGAAAAGCACTGGAAGGTCAGAAGATTCAGTGCCAGTTGCGCCGTTGAGAGTTCTCGCTTCGAGCCGCCTGCGTTGTCAAACAGCGTCGGGTTGTTGCCTGTCGCTAATGCCAGGTCGAGTTTGCTCACCGGATTGCCCTCGTCATCGTCCTTGAGCTTCTTCAGGTTGCCAATCTGCAAGAATCGCTGCCCACTCCCGAAAAGCTCGAATGCGTGTTGCCACTGCTCCAGGTATTTGAGCGCTCTTGGGGTGATTCGCGATTGGCACGTCTTCCAGTCGTCATAATCAGCCGGGCCGTCCAGCGCCGCTTGGGTCACGCAAATCAGCAGGCGCATCAAGGCAATGCGCTCGTGCGGGCGCACAGCGAGATCGCGGATCTCGTACCCGCGTGAGAACGCCTCGGTGAGGCTTACCATATCAGGTTTGCCATTCTCCAGGACAATCGGTATCCACGGCTTAGTCGTAAGATTCATCCCAGTCCTCCTCAGTCAGTTGCGGGACGAACTCGCGCTCGATCATGATACCCTGATCGGCATGATAGGAAAGCCCTGTCTGTCGTTCGTCGTCAGGCCACCGAATGCTGCCGTCACAGAGCAATCGCCCTACGGCGGTAGGTTGTGAAACGTGATTGGTCAGCCAGCCAGGCCGCTTCATCAGGGCAGTCTTGACAACGAACCACGGCACGCGGACCAGATTGCGGTGTATGGCTTTTGCCGTCTCGAAGTTCCAGTCGCGGTCATGCGCCGTGACCGTTGTGCCATCAAGTAGGCAAAGACGCGCTGAGTGCAAGTCGAGTGTTGTAATCTCCGTCGCTAAGAGTAGTTGGGCCATCGGATAGGTACTGTAGCGAGTTTGGACGTCTTCTTCGTCCGAGAGTGCCGGGTTGAACCAAATGTTTGTGGCCGACAACGCGAAACGTTCGAGCTTATGTTTGTGTTTTTCGAGTTGCTCGCGCAGTTCCCGCCAGCCTTGAGGTTCATCAGCGGATGGCTCGGCATACGTTGCTTCCAGGATCGCGCGAATATCGGTGGGCAGCGTGATGGTGTTGCGGGCTCGCCACTGTTGGAGAGAACGCAAGAGCACGTAGGGCGCATACACTTTGGCGCCCTTGCCCAGCGCAGCGCGAAGCTCTTTCTCTGTTGCACTCTCCAATTGGTCGTTGTTCATCGGTACGTCGCGAATCCAAATCTCCGGCCGCCCAGGCCGGTTTGGCCGGTCGTGTCGCCAGAGCCGTCCAAGACGCTGGAGCAGCATATCGGTTGGAGCGAGATCGGTAATGAGTAGATCAGCGTCTATGTCCACGCTTTGCTCAGCCACCTGTGTGGCGACCAGCACGCAACCGGCAGGCCGTTTGGTTGAGTTTTTGCCCAAAGCCTCCATCCACTTCGCCTCGAGTTCTTCGCGGCGGAAGAGTGGGAACCGCGCGTGCAGGAGCCCAATTGGCGGTCCGCCCTCGCAATTGGTGGCCATCAGGCGGCGGTAGGTTTCTTGCGCCTCATCCACGGTGTTGCGAATCCACAAGACGCATTGGCCCTGCCGGGCGCGATCCAGGCAATCAGCAAGCATCGAATCCGGGTCATCGAATCTCACAGAGACAATTTTTGCCGGTGGCGGTTTACACGGGACTTGGATCGGTGAGGTTCCGGCAGCGGAAAGCAGTGGGTAGGAATCGCTCAACGGTTGGTCTTGGTCCACCTGAAGCAGTTGGCGGCGGCGTGCCTTGGTGAGCGTGGCCGACAGCACGATGACCGTGCAATATAGTTCCCGCAGCCGCTTCACCAGCGCGTCAATCAGCGTGCCGGTGTAAAGGTCGTAAGAGTGGACTTCGTCGAGGATCACGACTTTACCGGCCAGCCCGAATTGGCGCACGAAGAAATGCTTTGCCGCCACGATGCCGAGTAATGCTTGGTCAATCGTGCCGACGCCAAAGGGCGCCAGCAGCGCGCGCTTCGCTGATGCAAACCAAGACCGGCCTGCCTGTACGTGTTTCTGCGCCTCATCATCCGCTTCGCTCGTTGGGCGGAGCTCCAGCGGCTGTTCTGCTTGTACTAACCAGGAGGTGCTGTGCGCCAGACGCACATGTGGTGTATCGGCGCAAATGCGTTGTACAAAGGGTTCCACGCGCAGGTAAATCCGGTTGCTGGTGACTTGCGTGGGTAGTGCAAAGTAGATACCGCTCGCTTTCCCCGACGCCAGGAGTTGATACGCCGCCGCCAACGCCGCCTCGGTCTTTCCGCAGCCCATCGGTCCTTCGATCACATACACGCCCGGCTCGCGAATGGTCTTGATTGCTGCGTTCTGCAAACTGTTGGGTTTATACGATGGGAACAGGTCCTCGAACTCCAGATCATTTCCACGCAGGTGAGGGACGCGCCAGCCAATCGCTGCCAATGCGGCCTGTGCTCGGCGTCTTCGCTCGCATGGGTCTCCATTCGCCTCCTGCGGGAAATGGGTTTCATTCGAACCAATCCAATCGGCCACTGTAATCAGTCCGGCCAAGCACCACAGTGCCGCCTCATCAGCCGGCTTAATGGGGAGGTCGCCGAAGGTGCAGATGAGCTCTGCTGCAAGCCGTTGCCGCTCTTCTTCCCACGGCTCGCAGACCTGAACGCGCTCGCCTTTGATCTGCCCATGGTGCGCGCCGACGACGGCCGCCAAGCGGTGAAGGTGAGAGCTGCTGAGCATCTGTTGCACGGTAAACTGGCTGATCTTTGCATGGTCTGTCTCTCGCACATGCCAGCATTCTTGCAACGCACGCTCTGCCAAACCGTGTTGCACCAACCACGCTTTGCATTTCTGCTGAAATCCTGGCGACACCTTGCCGATGTCATGCAGAGCAGCGAGTGTGGCAGCGCCGGCCTGGTGTAGCGTTTTCACTTGCGCTGGTAGTAATTCCAGCAACGCTTCCGCAACGCAGCCAACATTCAGGCAGTGATCACGGACGTTAATACCGGGACGGCCATCCGCAGTCGTTTTCGCCCAGCATTGCTCATGGTTGATGTTAACGCTATCGGTTATCTTTGGTTTGTGAGGCGCCGGCATAAGCTCTCCAATGGTGTATGCCAGACACGGCCAATTCGCTCAAAACTGTGGACAAAGGGTGAATGGCGAGCTGGGAAGTCAGATCACCCGTGTCTCACATGCTGAAAACAGATGAGCTATTTGATGGTACTTGCCGTTTTTCGTGGCGGGGCGGACGGGGCTCGAACCCGCGACCTCCGACGTGACAGGCCGGCGTTCTAACCAACTGAACTACCGCCCCACCGATTCGTCACCACACGCGATGCGCTGTCGCTGCTTGCTCTCATCCAGAAAACTCAGCCGTCCCTATGCGAAACAGATGGTGGGCGCAGAAGGACTCGAACCTTCGACTTCTCGCGTGTAAGGCGAGCGTTCTAGCCGCTGAACTATGCGCCCTGAGCGTCAACTGCTCATCACGTGGAGCCTGTGCTTCAAACAGCAAGATGGGCATTGTAGTGAGCGAGTTCCACGCCGTCAAGTGACAGAGATAGTCGTGATCGTCTCAATTGCGGGGCTTGAAAAGAAGAATCTGACTCGTTGCCAACAAGTGACGGAGACAGTCGTGGTTGTTTCGATTGCGGGTCTGAGGGAAACAGAGATACTCGTGATCGTCTCAATTGTAGGGCTTGAAAAGAAGAATCTGGCTCGTTGCCGTCACGTGACAGAAATAGTCGTGATCGTTTCAATCAGGGGGTTTGAAAAAAGAAGAAGAAATTTGGCTTGACCTGGACGTAGCGAAAGCTATACAATGCCGAACGTGAAGCGTGGAAAATTCCCTCAGCTTATTTTCCTCAAGCGCCATTGGTGTCTGATTGTGCTGTGGGTTGGCTCGTTGTTGCACATCACGCTGGCCCAAGGGACAGTGAGCATTCATGGGCAAATTTTTCTACCCACGGGGCAGCCCCTGCAAGAAATCACCCGGTTCATGCTGGCCAGTGAAGATGCACGGATCAGTTTTCAGTACCATTATACTGACTCCCAAGGTCGGTTCATCCTTCGTGGCCTCGGCGCATTGAAGCCATACACCATCACCATAGAGAGCGATGGCCGCCGTTACGGAACGACTACGGTCAACTTCTTTGCCCAGCACCGGGGATATGTTCCGATCACTCTGCGTCCCATCGAGAACAAGCCGGAACCCCCGCCGGAAGCGGTCTCAGCTCGCCGGCTGGCACATCCGCCAGCGAAGAAAGCCCTCAAGCTTTACCAAGAGGCTATGCAACAAATCCAGGAAGGGAATGCCAAGTCGGCTGAAGAAAAATTGCGCCGAGCGATTGAAGTGGACCCTGAATTTGTGGACGCATATAACGAGCTGGCGGTCCTGCAGATGGGAAAGAAGGAGTACGCAGCGGCTGTGACGCTGTTGCGCCAGGCGCTAGAGAAAGAACCAGAGGCGCTGCATCCGCTGCTGAACCTGGGCATCAGCTTAAACTATTTGGCTCAGCATCAAGAGGCCATCAAGCCGCTCCGCCACGTCTTGCAGCAGAGTCCCGACTTCATTGTGGCTCACGTGCACTTGGGCATCGCGCTCCTGGAAACTGATCAAGCAACAGAAGCTGAGTCGCACTTAGTCCGTGGTAAAGATGCTCGTGGTCTTGAGCAAGCTCTGGCCTATCTCTATTTGGGAAAGCTCTATGCCCAAGTGGGTAATGTCCCCGAAGCCGTCGCTGCTTGGAAGAGCTATCTGCAGATAGACCCGAACTCGCCCAATGCCGAGCGCATTCGTGCGCTCCTGGCTCAGCTTGGTCATCCGGTGGACAAACGCTAGCGGCCGAAACTACGCTTTTGAAGGCGTAGCAAGCCCTACCAATGGGTGAGCCTAAACTGAGCACCCGTCAGTCTTCTTGACGATGGCGGTCTAAAAGTGCTTGAAGCAGGTGGGGAGCGGCGCGAAAACTTGTCTGCCGAAGAAGCTCAACGGCTCTCACAAAATCAATGAGCCCGCGCGCGGCCGCGTAGTCGAGTAATCCGATGGTTCCGGTGACAGCAAGACCACGTTGCTTGGCTGTCTGTCGCCCCCTGCCTTCATCAATAAGAATGAGGTCCGCCTGCATTTGTTCTGCTAACGTAATACCCTCGCGTTCGCCTGCATCCAAATGCGCTAATGCTGGATCAGTTGTCTCGACCCTCTGCACCATAAGCCACTCTGGAGAAGCGATCCAGCGTTGGATTTTATCTGGTGCGGCTGGCGACTGTAGCTCATAGAGGACCGCCTCAGGAATCACGACACGACCAAACAATTCAGGCAAAATGTAGATGTGGTCAATCAGGACAAGATAATTGATGGGCGTGGTGTTGGAAATGACGATCATTGAGACAGCACTCGATCCAGCGCTTCCCGGTCTTGCTCTAAATCAGCCTCTGTATAGGGCAGGTAAGCGCCTCTCTCTTTCAAGAAGGCCTCCGTTTCCCAGTAGGAGAGGTTCAGCATCTGTTGGACTTGCCCTCTGGTGAGCACACCCGATCGGTAACCCTCGACCGCAATGGCTTCCACCACGCGGCGCGGCAAGTCAGGCCACTGAGTTTCTAATTGGCGCATTATGTCTTCAGGTAATTCGATGGCAATGTTCGTCATACTCCTCTACCAATCAGGCTTTCGATTCCATACTAACGATACCATATCACAGCGGCTTATGCACTCATAGAAATATTTCGCTGCTGAAAGAGGAGCTGGGAGAAGCTTGCTGCAAGCCTCTCCCCTTCGATGAATCAATCACTGTGAGAGTCAAAAAGTGACTGGCTGGGAGAAGCTTGTTGCAAGCCTCTCCCCTTCGATGGTGTAGCGCAAGTTGTCAACTTGCGCCACACCAAGTCAACTAGAAGTTCACCCGAATCCGGAACTGAATCATGCGTGGCCCCGGATCCTGGTTACCCAGATCATTGAAGAATTCAGTCGTGCGACCGAAATCAGTGGAGTCAATGCTGTGCGTAATGCCCGCCGCGGTCGGGCCGCCGATCAAGAAGTTCTGGTAGTTAAACGCATTGAAAAATTCGGTCCAGAACTCAACATTGATCCGCTCGTTCACGCGCGTCTTCTTGATGATTGAGAGGTCAGGTTTAACGAAGCGCGGGCCCGTCAGGTAGATGTACGAGCCAAACTCACCCGGCGTCGTCGGCACATCCAGGATGGCTCGGTTCGAGCGTCCATCTGCCCCAATCAGGTTCGATGGGACGAAGAAGATGTCGCGGGAGCCAGGATCCTTGCGCACCTTGATCAGCTTTCGCAGCTCCCGGATGGTCATGCCTCTCAAGATCACACCAGAATCAGACTGATTCACCGTCCAGCGACCACTGGTGAGCCTGAAGACGCGGCCCGACTGGATACGCACGACGCCGAGAAAATCCCAGCCCTCGATCAGCTTGTTGAAGGCAGCGTTCTCGGTGCTCCACTTGCGGCCCGGCCCGAACGGCAGCTCATACACCCAGTGCGTGACGAATGTATGCCGCAGGTCCCACGGTGATGGCCCTTTGTTCATCTTGGTGTTGCGCAGCGTATGGAAGCTCGAGAAGGAGCTGGCAGCATCGGCATATAGATCGGTGAGCGATTTGCTGAAGCTATAATTCGCGTTCAACATCAATCCCTGGGCCATCCGCCGTCGCAATTCAAGCTGCAGGCCGTGATAGGTGGAGAACGACCCGTTGGTCAACATACCTACCGTGTTGTTGGCTCCGTCCGGGTTCACCTGGAAGAAGTTCGGCGGCAAGGGCCCGGCTGCATCGAAGCCTCGCGCTGCACATGCTGCCAGGCGGTTACCTGTCATCCGGCAAAGATACGTGGCCAGCCGAGCCAGCTCGTTAGCCAACCTTCCTGCTTGTCCCTGATCGAGCCAGGTAATGAAGGTACCACTGGCGAAGCCGGCTGCTGGAGACAGAGCCGCTTGTGAGCCTCGGGCGCCAAATGCGGCCTCGAAGATTGGCAGCGGCACTTGGCCAGGCAGACCCTGATTGGAGAAGTTCGCGCCACGGCCTTGCGCCCGACTGATGGCCAGGTTGTTCTGGGCGTTCCTGAATTCTTGCAAGAATCCGTTCTCGAAGATGTTCACCTCGTTGATATTGAACGAGCGCCAGAGCTTCGTCCCGCGATTGCCCACATAGCGAGCTTCGACCACCATATCCTTGGTCAGCTCGCGCTGCCAACCAAACGACCACGACTGCACGTAAGGCGTCCGGATGTTCGGGTCAAAAGCCAAGAAGCTGACGCCGCCGAATGTGAACGCCGATTGGGGCGTCGGGAAGCTGAAGCTGGTGGGGAACTGCCGGAACGCCGGCAGCCGGTCCCGCAACGATAATCCGCCCGCCGTGAAGTCCGATCCGCCCGTGAGTGTGATGGACTGTGTCAGACCGGGACTGCCTCCGGCAAAGTCGGCGAAGTGCGCCAAACCTTCGCGCGTATACGCGATCGAATAACCACCTCGCAATACCGATTGGCCTTGCCCACCAAACAAGAACCTCAGGACGGGATTCTCCACCCGTGGATTCCAGGCCAGGCCGAAGCTCGGCGCCGGGTTGACGAAGTCGCGTTTGTAGACGTTCTTCGAGCGCAAATAAATCTGCGGATTCGTGACGCCCGCTAGGACGCCTGGCCGGAACAGATTGCCCACACCCGAGACGCCCCACAAATCCTGGAACGTAGGACTGGTGAAGATGTCATTCTGGTTGTACACCGCTCCCTGGAATTGCCAGCGCAGTCCGTAGTTGAGCGTCAAGCTCGGCGTGGCGCGCCAGGAGTCCGTGAAGTATAGCCCGAACTCGTTCTGCCGCGCACGCCGCACAAGCGGTGCCAGGTTGACATATTGCTTGGAGTTCTCGTCCACATTGCGGGTGCCGGAAATCGAAGAAATTCGCCCAGTCAGCAACGCATAAAGCGCCCGAGCATTAGCCAGGTCTGTTGTGCTGATGTTCGGCAAGTTTGTGGCACTCAACGGTGTGGCCACTGGATCACCGCCGATCACCCCGAATGACACCGTAGGAACACCGGCACCGAGGAATGAATTATCGAGCCAGCTCACAATGGTGGCCGCTCCGCCAAAGTTCCAGGTGTGCTTGCCGCGCACCACGCTCAGGTTATCCTGGATGCTATAGGCCGGCGTGTTCCGGCTTGAGGGGAGCGACCGGGAAGTACCAGCCAGTCCGGGCCGCGCATGCAGGCTCTGCAGGTCCAGTGGCCAGAGGATGCGCAAGCCTGCCGGGTAGATCTCCGCACCTGACTCAGGGAAGAATTGTACCGGAGCCCCCTGCAAGCCAAAGCGGAATTCATTAGCAATACTGGGCGTCACTGCCCATTGTAAAGCCGTCGTTACCGAGAAGCGGTTTGAGTATTGACCAGCTGGCTTACCGAGGCCTGGGAAGGTCGGGTCCATGTTATTAAGTGTGTCGGGGAAGGACGAGAAGTAGTTGTAATGCCATGTGCCATACCACCTTACCTTGTCGGTGATATGATAATCCATCCGCAACGTTGGGAAGCGCCGCAACTGATTGCTAGGGGCCTCAAACCGGTAACGCTGGCGGAATAAATCAAAGGCGCTGATTGCCCCGCGCCCTCGTGCGCCGTTGATTTCCCCTAGCATGCTGGCCACAGTTGGGTCAATAGTGCTGGGGAAGCCCGCTGCGCCAGCAATCTGGAGCAAGTTGGCCGTGCGCTCGGCCCCATCGGTCCCGCGATAGCGGAAGATACCGGTAGCGGCTTCAGGCGTCAGGATCAAGTTCTCCCGTGGACGTGACTCTGGCAAACGAAATTCTTCATAGTTGAAGAAGAAGAAGATCTTGTCCTTCCAGATCGGTCCGCCGACATTGCCGCCAAATACGTTGAGCAGGTTTCGGGGTCGGCGCAGGCCGCGTGCGTTGTTGAACCAGGTGTTGGCATTGAGCGCGTCATTGCGATGATCCCAGAACAGAGTGCCGCGCCAGTCATTTGTACCCCGACGGGTGACGAACTGAATCTGAACCGCTCCTTCACCGGCGGCATCGGCGCCGGCTGTTGCCGTCGTTACCGTGACCTCTTCAACGGCATCTAGTCGCGGGCGGATGAGCGTGAACATGCCGCCGCCAAAGGCGCTTTTGAGCAGGTTATCCTGGACATTGACGCCGTCCATCGAGATGTTGATCGCGCCTTTGGGTAAGCCAAGGAACGTGCTTTGACGAGCCGTGCCGCCCTGTTGAGCGCCCGGCATCAACATCACGAAGTCGAGCGTATCACGGTTATTCAACGGTAAGCCCCGAATGATGTCACCGCGCACGGTCGTCTCAATCGTGGTTGAGCTTCGCTCTAAAATCGCAGCCCCCTCAGTGACTTCGACAATTTCGGTCACTTCTCCCACTTCGAGTGTGACGGTCACATTAGTCGTGCGTGCAGCATCCACTTTCAGACCTGAGTAGACGCCGGTGCGAAAGCCCGGCATGCTCACCGTGATTTTGTAAGTGCCCGCCTGGAGGTTCAAAAAGACGAACCCACCATCGGGATCCGATTGCCTTGTCTGTGTAGCACCGGTAGCTTCATCTTCTAATTTCACGTTAGCACCGGCAATAACAGCTCCTGCCGGGTCCTGCACGGTGCCGACGATCTGGCCAACAGGACGAACCTGAGCCCAAGCGACCGGCGCCCACACCAACATGATCAAGACCGCAACGAGTTTGAATGCGGTCCCGGGTTTAAACACCACTGATGTGAGTTGCCTCATAATGTGTTTCTCCTTTCCCTGGGAATTCATTGCCTCGCCGGTTAGAGCGGTTTTCTGCCCTTGGCCTGGGGGCCCCGCGTCTTGCCGACTAAAGGCACGCTGGGCGTGCACCCCAGGATAGACGCATTCACAAACCACTCTAATGTCTGGCAAGACTACCAATGATTGCTGTGCAACTTCTGTGCCACTAACGGATAAAAAAGCAAGTGATTGAAAATACGGCTGCTTAAAATGGGGTCAACATTGGGAGCATCCAATTTTTTGGAAATCTTTCCAAAAATATGTTCGTCACCATTCTAACATCGGTTACATGCAGTGGCTTTTGGTCCTGGAGAACGTCCGGGGAGTCCGCTGAGCCTGACCCCGGGTGAGGCTCTCTCACTACTTCAGCGCCGATTGGCAGAGCGACCAATTTTTGGCTGCAAATACAAGCACAATCCGCTTTTGTGAAGGGGGAGTAATTTGGACGTCGTTGAGATGAGTTTGCTCTATCATTTGATCTGAGGTCCTGCTGCTGCTCGACCGTTCACTCCGAAATCTTGTCGTTTGATAGCAGGTTGAAGTTTGATGGCTCGTTGAGTATGATGACTGCCCCTGGCTCACTACGAGGCTGTCACCGTTTATGAAACCAACTTATGTTTTGGCACTCGATCAAGGCACCACCAGCTCACGTGCTATTCTGTTTGATCGTCAAGGCGTGCCGGTGGCTATTGAAGCCGAACCGCTCCGTCAAATCTATCCACAGCCGGGTTGGGTTGAGCATGACCCGAATGAAATCTGGCGCTCCCAACTGACTGTAGCTCGACGAGTCTTACAAAACGCTGGCGTTACGCCTAGTAGCATCGCTGCCATCGGCACCACCAATCAGCGTGAAACAACCATTGTCTGGGACCGACAAACAGGCATGCCAATTGCCAATGCCATCGTTTGGCAATGTCGGCGCACAGCGCCGCTGTGCGAAGAACTCAAACGCAGTGGAGTGGATCAACAGATTTCTGAGAAAACAGGCTTGCCGATGGATGCATATTTCTCCGCGACGAAATTACGCTGGATATTGGATCATGTGCCCAACGCGCGCGCCAGAGCCGAAGCGGGTGACCTGTTGTTCGGGACAGTGGATAGTTGGTTAATTTATCAATTGAGCGGTGGTCGTCTTCACATCACCGACCCATCAAATGCTTCGCGCACGCTGCTGTTCAACATCCATGAGCGACGATGGGATGATGAGCTATTGGCGCACTTCGATATTCCGCGACACATGCTTCCTGAGGTGAGATCGTCGAGTGCGTATTATGGCGAAGCTTGCGCTGATTTGCTTGGCGCCGGTATTCCGTTGGCCGGCTGCGCCGGCGATCAGCAGGCCGCTTTGTTCGGGCAAGCGTGCTTTGAGGCGGGGATGGTCAAGAACACCTACGGAACCGGCTGCTTTGTGTTAATGACGACAGGTTCCAAGGCGATTGCTTCATCGTCGGGGCTACTGACGACAGTTGCCTGGGAGCTCGATGGTCAACTCGAGTATGCTCTTGAAGGCAGCGTGTTCGTTGCCGGTGCGGCGCTTCAGTGGTTGCGTGATCGCTGTAAATTTTTTGTTGATATGAGTGAGACAGAAGCGATGGCGCGCTCTGTGCCTGACACGGGCGGCGTGTTTTTTGTGCCGGCGTTTGTTGGTTTGGGAGCGCCCTACTGGGACATGCAGGCGCGAGGAGTGATCGTTGGACTGACGCAGGTCACCGAGCCGGCTCACATTGTCCGCGCAGCGCTTGAAGCAATGGCCTATCAGTCACGTGATGTGTTGGAATGTTTGCAGGCAGATGCTGCGATGCCTATCAAGTCACTGCGCGTGGATGGCGGCGCTTCGGCTAACAATTTCCTATGTCAATTTCAAGCCGATATTCTTGGTCTTCCTGTGGAACGAGCCTCCGTTCAGGAGACCACAGCACTAGGCGCAGCCTTGTTGGCCGGTCTAGCCGTTGGGTTTTGGGGTGATAAACATGATGTGGCATCGCTTTGGAGAGCAGATCGGATATTCACGCCGGCGATGTCTGCCAATGAGCGAGACAAACTTTACGCGGCATGGAAGCAGGCTGTTGTGCGCGCTGGTGGATGGTCAGCGGTGGTGATGTAGGCAACATGGGTTCTCATCCACAGCATGAACATCTGCGATCTGATCGGCCTGAGACTCAGTACATCTGGGGACGTCATTCAGTCCTTGAAGCATTGCGCTCAGGCCGTCGGCCTATCCACAAACTCTATGTTGCCCGCGAAGCGCAAGACCCACAGATGCAAACGATGATCGCTCTGTCGCGCGCCAACGGTGCACTGGTTCAAAGAGTGGAGCGGTCAGCGTTAGATCGGTTAACCAATCGGGGCAAGCATCAGGGCGTTGTCGCTGTTGTTGCGGCGCAGGCGTTTTTTGACGAGGAAGCCCTCTTTGATGAGTTGACCGACAATTCAATTCTAGTCGTCCTCGATCAGGTGCAAGACCCACATAATCTGGGCGCAATCATACGAACAGCCCATTGTGCAGGCGTTGACGCTGTGATTATCACGAAGCATCGCAGTTCCGGGTTGACGGATGTTGTAGCCAAGACGGCTGCTGGGGCGCTTGAGTATACGCGGGTGGTCAGGGTGACAAATTTAGCCACATTTCTTGAGCGGTTGAAGCAAGCGGGTTTTCAGCTCATCGGCGTGTGTCCTGAAGGACAAGTCAGTTATACGTCGGCGAGCTGGGATGGTCGCCTGGCCATTATCTTCGGGTCAGAAGGGAAGGGGCTTCGACGATTAACGAAGGAGTCCTGTCACCAACTTGTCTGCATACCGATGCGCGGCAAGATTGACTCGCTCAATGTCTCGGTGGCCGTCGGTGTAGTGCTCTTTGAAGCTATCCGGCGGAGGAATAGAACCGTGTGAAGCGACGAATTTGAAGGCGAATGACCCTGGCATCTTCTGCGTTGAAGCGCAGAGGCGAGGGTCATTCGATTCAGCATCAGTGGTGTCGTCGGCTAGAACGATGCTCGATGAGAGTCAGTTCCAAAAAGATTAGCCTGAGATTTGAGAGATGAAGCAAAACATGCAGCGGACATTTCGGCAGCACGAGCGTTGCAAAAAAGATGAGCGTGCGATTTGAGAAATGAGAGTGCTCTGGCTACAATAAGGGGCGTAACAGCCATCCTACATGAAGAGGACAAAGATGCCTGAATCACCGGATAAACCCAAGGTCGTTCGATTAATCAAGAAGAGCCAGTTGCCCAGCCTGGCTGACGAATCACCGCCGGTTAAGGAGAGTAGTCCCAGTCAGCCATCGGAGCCGAGCCAGCTCAGTTCGTCTGCTGAGCCGCCGCAGTGGAAAAGCGAGCGTGGCCCCATACGGTTCAACCGGCCACGTCGGCCAGGCCCGCCTGGCAAAGGGAGAGTTTCTCCGTGGTCCAAAAAGCCATCAGGCAAAAAAACGAAAGCTCATGCCGGGGCGGCTTCCTCGAAGGTGCGGACCCAAGCACGCGCATCTGCCCCACGAGCGGCTAAACCGGCTAAACCAGCTCCGGTCGTATTGACGCCAGCTCAGCAAGAGGAAATTCTCAATTTGTACAGAGAAATGGTGGGCAAGGGCGAACGACCGCCAGAAGGGCGACGAGTCAAAATTGCCACTCTGTTAAACATTCCCTATGCGGCTGTTGCTCAGGTGGTCAGAGAGCACGTGACACATGAGCGTTACCGACGAACCAATTTTGAAATTGAGAAGCTGTATTGGCAGCAGGTTCGTCTTGGCCAGAAGAATGCGGGAACGATCGCTCAACAGATTGCCACGCAATTGAATCTGGATCTCGGGCGTGTGTGGTGGTGGCTGGAAAAGCTTCACGAACCGCGCAAGTCGTTCGTTCATGACCCTGAATTGGGAGAAGCGGAGAAAAATGGCATTCTCGCTGCTTATGAGGCATACCTTCAGCAAGCCGAGCCTCCGGAGAAAGGATTGCATCAAACATTGGCCGAGCAGATCGGCAATGTGACGCCTCGGCAGGTTCATAAAGTGTTATGGGCCTATCGGGACCAGGTATGGCAAACACTGGAGGGTCGAGAACCTCCGGTCCCTGTCCCACCAGCCAATGATGAAGTGGTGGCGCCGTCTTGATGTTCCACTGCACGGATAGCCCAGTCAATGCTTCTGCCGCCTATTGTCAGAGAGCTTTATCGTCGAATCCTTGAGCATGGGACTGCCGGCGTGCGGCGATATTACGACGCGCTGCGCCGACGAGGGATTGAACCGGTTCCTGACCCAAGCCGTGGTGTCATGGATTTGTATGCTCCGAATCCGGTCATCGTGGGAGGGGAGATTATTCGCCTGATGACGGCTGACGCCAATCGCTTTTGCGCAGCCCTGCGGGCATCGGTCAGCGACGCGCAGACGCTGTTGAATCGAGCGCCGGCAGCGATCGCACAAGATTATGCTTCGTTAGAAGTCGCTCAACAGATTCTGGATTCGCTGCGTGCGGCTCATCCGTTGACCAGCCTGGATGCGTTTTTGGTTGAGCGCGAGGGAACATTGCAGCCGGCCTACCTTGAATGGCAAACGGTTGGCACCTATCTGACGCTTGGTCGGTGGGTCGTGGAGAGCGTTGCTTCGGCGTGGCCGGAGGTGAAGTCTTATTCCAGCTTAACGGCTTGGCCACATCTGAGCTTGGGAGACTTGACGGAGCGATTAAGAACGTTTTACCTGGCCGGCATTGAAGATGATCCACGACATGGCGTCGTCATTGATTATCTTCCGCATCAACAGCCCACCTGTCGTGAATTTTATGCGATCCGCGAGCTGACCGGTGGCGTGGAGCAAGGCATGGGCATCATTGACCCTCGTGAAATTGTCCGCCGAGAAAGGACGTTTTATTACCGGCGCCAAGACACGTGGGTTCCCATCCGTCGCGTCTATTCTCGATTGGTTTACTCAGATATTGTGCGGCTGGAATCCGAAGCATCGTCCGATCAATTACACACCATCCATCGGTTTTTTCAAGAAGCAGAGCAGGTGACGTGGATCAACCATCCGCTTCATTTTTTCTATGGGTCGAAGGCTGATTTTGCCGATTTTCATCAAAGCAATCTGTCGCCGTTTCTGCCGGCCACAGAGCGGATCACAACTGAATTGATCAAGCGTCAGTTTTCACAACGCCATGGTGAGGATAGGCTCGTCGGATTTGTGCTGAAGCCACCCGACTTGCAAAGTGGCAAGGATGTGACCCTAGACCCGCGGATCTCTGACCTGAAGCCGGGATGGATATTACAACGCCAAATACATCCGGCAGCATGTCATGCTACGTTGCATGGTCCGCGCACACCCGAAATTCGCATCATGTGTTTGCCCGATGAACAAGGACAACTCATCGCCGGGTTGATGTTCAATCGTGTCAAAGCGGCTGAGGTATTTCTGTCCAATGCCGGACATACAGCGAAATTGAACATTCCCGGCACCGGCGAAGGTTATGGCATCGTCGTTTACGAACAGCATGCGCTGGCTAAGTAGTAGCGGCTGCTTCCAGCTCATGCTGAGGAATATCAAAGTTGGCAAACACGTGTTGGACGTCGTCGTGCTCATCCAATGCTTCATAGAGTTTGAGCATCATCTGAGCATCCTTGCCGGAAATTTTCACGTAGTTTTGCGGCAGTTTCGTGATGCTGGCTGAGGTTGGCTCCAAGCCGGCTTGTTTCACTGCCGACAGCACAGCCTCGAAGTTCTCAGGCGCCGTGATAATCTCAAACGCGCCCTCTTCTTCGGTGACGTCGTCGGCGCCGGCTTCAATGGCCAGCGCGTAGATCTGATCTTCAGAGACGCTGCCTTTATCGAACGTGATGTATCCTTTGGTCTCGAACATCCAGGCCACGCATCCGCTTTCGCCCAGGTTGCCATTATGGCGGGAGAAGAGATGTCGCAGTTCGGACACCGTTCGGTTTTTATTGGAGGTTACCGCTTCCACCATGATGGCCACGCCACCGGGTCCATAGCCTTCGTAAACGACTTCTTCAAGGCTCTCGCCGGCGATCTTGCCTGTGCCACGATCAATCGCCCGCTGGATCGTATCGTTGGGCATGTTGGCTGCTTTCGCATCGCTGATCGCTTTTCTCAGGCGGGGATTGGCATCAGGGTCGCCGCCGCCGCGAGCTGCAATGGTTAATTCACGAATCAGCTTCGTGAACAGCTTGCCGCGCTTCGCATCGAGCGCCCCTTTCTTATGTTTAATGCTATGCCACTTGGAGTGTCCTGACATAATCTCCTCGGCGTGTCGAGTTGGAGCGGAAATATAACATTTGGATAGAGCGCTTGGCAAATTGGCCGGACGGCCGATAAGCGACTGAGCGAGTGTCATCAGCTCTCAACTGATCCATCGTGTTGCCTGACGCAGGCGCAGAGCAGTGCGTTGTTGGCCGATGGTGACGATCACATCAAAAATCCCTGGGGTGGCAGCGCTTCCTGTCAAAGCCGTGCGTACCGCGTTGATCAGAATGCCTGCTTTCAGGCCTCGCTCGGCAGCCAGTTGTCGCAATACGGCTTCAGTTGATTCCAGCGTGAAGGAGTCCAGTTGTTCATATCTGTGAGCTAACTCGGGCAGCAGCTCTTTCAGTTCTGGTCGGCTCAGATTTTGAGCAACTGCTTCCGGTTGCATGGTGAAATCGTCAGATAAGTAGGGCCGTCCGGCCTCAACGAAGTAGGTCAGCGTGCGCGCTCGCGATTTGAGCAGCTCAATAAACTGACAGAACCACTGACGTTGCTCGCCGGCATAGGCTTCATTCCAGAGGTTGGCCTTGATGAGCTCAGACCGGACAAATGGAATCAAGGCTTCGGTGGACATTTTACCGAGGTGCTGGGCGTTGACCCATAGCGCTTTGTCCGGATCAAAAATAGCGTTGGTCTTGCTGATGCCTTCCAGGGAGAATGCGGCAATCAGTTCGGGCGTGGTGAACAGTTCTTGTTTGCTGGCGCCCGGCGACCAGCCCAGCAACGCCAGAAAATTCCTAAAAGCCTCCGGCAAGAAACCCATGTCACGATAGGCAGTGACGCTGGTGGCGCCGTGGCGCTTCGAGAGGCGTGTGCGGTCGGGGCCGAGAATGAGCGGCAGATGCGTGAAACAGGGCAGCGACAAGCCCAACGCCTGATAGAGCAGCACCTGTTTGGGGGTGTTGGACAAGTGATCGGCACCGCGAATGACGTGGCTGATGCGCATTTGAGCATCATCCACCACCACGCTCAGGTGATACGTGGGATGCCCATCCGAGCGCAACAGCACAAAGTCTTCGATCATGGCGTTCTGCACCTGGATACGTCCGAAGACCACGTCATCAAATTGTGTTGTGCCTTCCAAGGGGACCTTAAACCTGATAGCGCGTGGCGCGCCAGCGTCAAGCTTTGATTGAATCTCCTGGTTTGTCAGTGAGCGGCAGGCGCGGTCGTATTGGGCATCGCGCTTTTGTTGGAGGGCGCGCTGACGCTTGATGGCCAATTCTTGTGGTGAGCAAAAACAATAGTAGGCGTGGCCTGATTCGACCAAGGCATGCGCTGTTTGCTGGTAGAGAGGCAATCGCTGAGATTGAAAGTAAGGTCCTTCATCCCAGTCCAGCTCCAGCCAACGAAGACCCTCCAGGATTCCCTCGACCATCTCTGAGGATGAGCGTTCCGCGTCTGTGTCTTCGATGCGGAGGATGAACGTCCCGTGATGCTTGCGAGCAAACAACCAATTGAAGAGCGCCGTGCGCGCGCCACCAACGTGAAGAAAGCCGGTGGGTGAAGGAGCGAAGCGAACGCGAATATCGGTCATATACAAAAACGAAAGGCAAGCTGCTGCCAGCTTGCCTTGGAATAAGTGCTGGCGGAGGGGGTGGGATTCGAACCCACGGAAGGCTGTTACACCCTCAACGGTTTAGCAAACCGCCGCACTAGGCCGGACTATGCGACCCCTCCTGCGTGCTATGTCTCTCTGTTACTAACTCGAATTCATCGCTCAGTATCTCGCTTGACGTTACTTTATGAAGTGAGTCCCTAGTATCTCCGAACGGCGAGAGCTTTGTCAAGATTCTATCGTCGGACGGCATAATATCCTTCGCGCGCGTAAGCAATGTAGGCTGGATTGCTTGTTTCCACGCGAATGCGGCGGAACCGGCCATCGAAATTCAAGTTTTGCGGAACGTAGTGCAGGACATATTGGGCGTTTAGTTCCTGCGCGATGTCGTTGTAGACAGAAGTCAGATCATATTGGCTCACCGGGAAATAGATTTTGCCGCCCGTTCGTTCGGCCAGCGAGATGAGCCAGCGTTCTGATTCATCTAACGCCTGAAGCAGCCATTGAATCTGCAGGTCGCGCGGGTCTAATGCGCGGAAGATTGAAGGCGAGCGAATGCCTCGCAGATACTCGCGGAGCGCCTTGGTCTTACTGATGACATAGACGCTGGCCTCCGCCCGTTGTATCGCTTCAAAGGCTTCCGCCGCTGATTTGGGATGTTTACCTTGGTAGGTATCAACGCCATCAGTCAACAACAGGATCGTGCGGCGGCCATCAATTTGAGATAGCTTGAGCGCTGCTTCGTACAGGGCGTTGTAAAAGGCTGTGTTTCCCGTGGCCGGCAAATTCATCAAAGCCCGTTCAAGACGGAGTTTGTCTGATGTCCAATCCTCAAGCAGCCGCACGGTGTCGTTAAATTGGTAAATGCAGACGCGGTCGTTAGGGCGCAATTGCGTGATGACGGAGAGGGCTGCCAACCGGATGTTGTCAATTTCCGTCTGCACGCTGCCGGATACGTCAATCAACATCACGATGTGAGCGGCTACCGAGTCAGCGTAAAATCCGGTCAGCTCTTGTCGGCGACCATCTTCGTACAGTATGAAGTCGGATTTGGTCAGACCTTGAATAGGCCGACCATAGCGGTTTCGCACGGTGACCGGCACGACAACTTCCGTCGTCGAAAGCCTGACCGCCTCATCGCTCTCGGAAGCGGCTGTGGAAGGCGGCGGCGATTCACGGCGGTGCCGACCGCTTTGAGCGACCGATGACCCTTGACACAAGATCAAAATGACAAGCGTCAACCAGCAAGAGAATTTTTTCATGGGGGCTAATTATGCCAGATGCCGGCACGCCGGGACAAGCCAAAGGGCGGGCGGTTGTGCTATCATTACGCCTCAACCTGAACGTGAAAACGTTTCGAACTCAGCTAGAAGCGAGGTGATTCATTGAGCACCAAAATTGATCAAACCGGTCAGTCGCCCTATCTGGAATACACCATTCTCTGCGAAGACGTGCGGCTGGAAGCAGGGAATAAGCTAACGATTGTCGGCGTCTTTCAAGGCATCTTTGTGCCTCAATTGCCCGTCACGATTCTGAAATTTGCTGTGCTGAATCATTGGCGAGGTGAAGGCCAGTACTTGACAGAGGTTCGGATTCTTACGCCAAACCGCACACAGGCAGTGGTCGCGTCTCATCCCTCCAGTTTTCAGATTCAGCCCAATGGGTATGCTGACAACGTCAACATCTTTGCCAATGTGACATTCCCCGTTGAGGGCGAGTACGTCGTGCAAACGCTGATTAACTCGACGCTCTATGCCGAACGCCTCTTGCCTGTAGGTGTGGTGCGGCAGGAGGGGAGTTTTGATAGCTTGACAGAAAGTCATCGTATCCACTAAATCACGTTGTCGTTGGCGATTTTTTGAAACTTCGTGTGAGAGTAATCGTGTAAGCCGATGGCTCAATTATATGAGAAAGGAGACGGATCCGTGGCCATGGAGGCGATCAGCTATCAAGGGCCGGTAGCTGAGGCGGTCGTGGCCGGCTATGGTGGATTAGATGACCATGGCTTGATGGCGGCCACGTGTCGCGGTGACGAAACGGCATTTTACGAGCTGGTACGGCGCTACCGGACGCCGATTACCAATTATGTCAATCGGATGCTCAACGATTACGAGATGGCCGTGGATTTGGCGCAAGAGACATTCATTCGGATTTATGCGAATGCTCATCGGTATCGGGCTGATCACAATTTTTCGACATACATCTACCGGATCGCTACGAATCTGGCCATCAGCGAGCTGCGCCGGCGAAAAAGATGGAAGCTGATGTCCGTTGTCTCGTTTTTCCCTTCGACGGATGGGGCTGATGAAGGCGCCGATCTGGACATCGCTGACGAGCGGCCCTCGCCGGACGCAGAGCTGCTGGAAGATGAACGTCGCCAGGCCATCAAACGCGCGGTGGCATCCTTGCCAGAGAAATACCGGGCGGCATTGGTGCTGCGAGATATTGAAGGATTTGAGTATGAACGTATCTCGGAGATTCTCCAGTTGCCGCTGGGCACGGTCAAATCGCGGATCAATCGGGCGCGGAACCTGCTGCGAGAAAAACTTCGCGCTTATTTGTGAGGAGTTGTTCATGTCGTCCGGACGACGCGAGAGAAACGATGAAAAACGCCACAGGCAGGAATGCCTGTGCCACTTTTTGTGAGGAGGGCTGAAGATGATGGACTGTGAAACCCTGCAACGAGAGTTTGACCCGGCCGCTCCGATAACAGCGGCAATGCAGCGTCATCTGCGGGATTGCCAGAGTTGCCAATGTTACGTCCGCGAGCTGACACAGCTTCGTGCGTTATTACGCACATATCCTCCCGTCGCCGTTCCTCATGATTTCAATCTTCGGCTACAGCAACGAGTGGAGCGTCTTGGGCGACATCCACTGGCGTGGTGGCGATGGGCTGATATTCGGTATGCGTTGCCGATTGCGGCGATGCTGCTGCTTGGTGTGGGCACGCTGGCGTTGTTGAATGAGCGCACAAGTTCTCCTGAGGTCAGCCGCGCGCCGATGCAGACGGTGACGCCTCGGCCAACGGACATGGCTTCCGACTCGGATGTGAACGGAGAGCCTCCGAGCTTCCATGCAGTCGGTGTCTGGTCTGGCGCTGCTGCTTTGCCGCCTTCGCCTTCCGAGAGCGCAGGCCGAGAGCTTGTCTCTTCGCGGACTGTCCGTGCGGGGCGTCAGAGTCGTTTCGCTGAGGGATCGCAAATTTTACTGCGCCTGCGTGATGATCGGCGCGAACGTGAGAAACTCCTGGCGATCCCTTCAGTCGTTGTTGGAGCGGAACCGTTGTTTGTTTCAACTCGAACAACAACGAGTGAATCGGATCATGTTTACTAAGTATTCACACAGGCTCGTCATTAGCATTCTCATCTGTGCGATGGGAATCATGCCCGTATGGGGACGTTCGCAAGGGCGCGATCTGCCGGCTGCTTCCACACGGAGCTCGCCGACTCAGCCAATGCCTTGGCTGGTGACAGTTATTCATGAGGTGAGCGTCAACGAGCTGGTGGCCAACTGGCAGGCTCAAGGCGTGCCTGTATCGGCCTTGGAGGGGCTGCCTGCGGATCAGCGCATTACCAACGTTGCCTCCGGTCTCGTTATTGAGCCGTCGGGCCGCATCGTCACTCGATTAGCTGACTTCCGCATTCAGCCGAAGCCGGATTCAATCACGATTATCACGTCCGATGGCCACAGGTTGAAACCAACGTCGGTCAGTTACGATGCAGCCAGTGGGTATAGCTTGTTAGTGGTTGAGGGGTTGAAATCCGATCTGCCACCGTTTGCCGCGTCGGTGGCTGCGCGTGGGACAGACCACGATTTGAGGTTTGTGTTTCCCATGCCTGAACGCAAGGTGGAGGGGACGTTACAGCGAGATTCGGTTGCCCTCGGACGAATTGGTCAGTCGGAATCGTCCGCAGCGGGCGTGCGCGTTGTTGAGATGGAGGGACGAGTCTTTTCTGGCAAGGCAGAAGCAGACAGCTTCGGGCTGTCAGATGTGCTGCACATTCGCTGGAAAGCGAGCAGCGCGCCTCCCGGCAGCGTTGTGTTGAACGGGCAAGGACAAGTCGTTGGGATTGTGGAATCTGCTTGGCCGACACACGGCATGGTCAAAACGATTCAGGAGATTCGGCAAATTACCAGCCGGCTCATGGATCAAAACCGCCCACGTCGTGGCTGGATTGGTGTCCGTTTAGCGCAACGGCCGGATGTGGCCGTAGCTTTGCCCGCCGGCGGTGATGCTGCTATTGTCATCGGCGAAGTTCTGGCTGGAAGTCCAGCAGCGCAAGCGCAGCTTCAGCCTGGCGATCAGGTTCGTCGCATCAATGGGCGAGAGGTGCGCAGTATCGCCGAGTTTGCCCGGCTGGTTGCTGAATCGGCCATTGGCTCTGAGATCATGTTAGATGTTGTGCGGGCAGGAGAACACAGGACGGTGCCGGTTCGCGTTGAGGCTCGACCCGAGACAGGCGTTGGCCTAGGGCCATCGTTGCCAATGATGGATTCCGTGGTGTTACCAAATAAAGTTTCTCGGAGCGACAATGAGCGCTTGGCGCGGCTCGGCCTGGTTGTGCAGCCGCTATCAGCCGCGATGCGACGCGCGTTGGGTGTTGAAAGCAAGGGTGGTGTGTTGGTAACCGAAGTCACCATGTCGTCGGTGGTTGGTCAAGCAGGGATACGGGCTGGTGATGTAATTATGGCCGTCAACAACAAGCCGGTCGCTAATGAGCATACATTGCTCTCATTGATGCGACAGGCTCGCAAAACAGGCTCGGTGATTCTCTCTGTCATCCGTCATCGTAAAAGTATCACAATCGCGCTTGATCCTTCAAAACTCTCCAAGCCAGGGTCTCGATGAGAGGCGTTTGATGAAGCGATGGATTGCAATGCTTTGGCTCGTCGTTGGCATGGTTTGGCTATGGCCTACTGCTGGGAGCGATGGCCCGCGAGCGTTTGATTCAACCCTGGCACCGAAGCGAGGAGTACGGCTCTTTGTCAGTGTGTGGGATCAAGCCGGCAAGCCGGTGACGAATCTCACGAAAGATGATTTCACCGTGTTGGAGGAAGGGCGACCTCAGCCAATACAGCAATGGTTGAAGCCAACGGCGCCGTTGCGGCTCGTGTTAATGATTGATACCAGCGAAAGCATGGCTTATGCCTTTGCTCGCTTGCAAGAGGGCCTCCAGTATTTTGTTTCTTTATTGGGGCCTTTTCACGAGCTGGCGGTCGTCTCATTTGCGCGATCAACAACCTTGGAGACAGATTTCTCTGTTGATCCAGAGCGCATCAAGAGAACCATTGCTCGCTTATCGCTGACGGTTGAACGACAGGAGATCACTCGGTTTTATGATGCCATCGAGTCGGTAGTGAATCTCCTTCGCGACTCTAGCCAGCACGCTCGCGCCGCTGTGCTGTTGTATACCGACGGCGAGGATCAAGGGAGCAAACGTCAGACAAGAAACTCATCATTGCAGCTTGCCGCTCAACGGCAGATTCCATTTTACGTGGTTCGCGCCAAAGGGATGGGTAGTCAATCCTACTTGAACCATCTAGCCGAGGTCACAGCCGGTCAACTGATTCCGGCTGACAAGTTTTTAGAGCGGGAGCTCGAGCGGCTGGCGCAGCATTTAACATCATGCTACGTTCTCGAATACACCTCTGAGGCGACCTACAAGCAAAACAAGCCGGTTCGTGTGCAAGTCAAGGTGTCAAATCCGGCATGGAAAGTATCTGCTCCATCGCTCTACCGTACTGCGCCAGAAGAATGAGCGACCACATCTGACAGCGCATCAGTCCGCGCTTGTTTGTTGGTGTGGGGCTGGCATGCGGTGGTTTTCAAAAAAAGAGCATGCTCGACGATCATACCAATTGTGAAGGGAAAGACCACGTTCATGGAGCCAAGAAGCACGGCTGGAGCTAAACTGACTGAGCGGCGCGGTGCGAACTTCACTCGACATTTGGTATCCCCTTACAATGGGTTTCACTTGCATGTTCATCACTGACAGTAATCCTGCCCACTACTGACGGGCCTTTGATTTTGAACATCAATCTGACAATTGCTGTAACGAGCAAGTGCCGATGAACTCGGACGCGACGGATTAAGGCGGATGCTAAGACAAATCAAAATTAGCGGCGATGGCGGTTAGGATTGTCTGCTTTGAGTCCCTCGGCGATGGCCGCCCGCTCCAGTTGATCATCAGCGGTAAGAAAACAGAACTGGGGTCGCACAGCCGGATGCATCTTGAGGTAATCCAGAGCCGTGGCCAGTTGAACAGCATCGTAGGCTCGAAGTGGATGATGAGGCAGCAACGCAGTAGCTATAGCGACGATGGGCTCAGTCAGTGGCTGTATTTGGTACAGAGCGCACTTCACGTGATCAGCGAATTTGTGGCGAGCTTGATAAAATGAGAAGAGGGAGATGGTGCGGGTCCGGTAACGGGCAGCCAAGGCGGCGTGGACTTCCACCACCGTGATATGAGCAATGATGACCGTGTGGCGATCCACCTCACGGCGAAACCAGCGACTGCCGACCTCCTGGATGTAGCGTTTGACCAGCGCGCTGGCATCACAGAACCAGATCACGGACGAGGCCCTCGCATCTTGATAATCGTTTCAGAGAGGGGCTCGCCCTTAATCTTGACCGGTTTCCACTCCGCATCGGGTTTCTCCAGATCAGCTAGCAACTGGGCTTTTTGCTTATCTGTCAGGCGCGGGTCGGCTAACATCTCGGCGATCATCTGCTCGAGGAGCTCGCCCCAAGGTCCGCGCGCGGCTTTGCGTTTGCGTGTTGTTCGTTTCATCATGCAGATGAAAGGTACGCAGGTTACTGAAGTAACGTCAAGCCAGCGACTCGCTCTCCCGAAAAATAGCTCAGGACACACACGACCGACGTGAAAGAATTTTTTTCATCCTTCGTGGCGTGCTGTTGCACATGATTCCGGTGAGAGCACCATTTTCAACACTGCGCGAGCGCGGGTATGAGCTCCTGAGGCGTTTCGTTGCACATGATTCCGGTGAGAGCACATTTTCAGCGTCCGTGGTGTGCCCAGAGCACATAGGCGATTCCTTTGGATATGGGCGATGACGGATGGAAAGCAAGACGAAACGCGGCTGAACACAGAGGCGACGGATCAACGCGAGTTTTTTCTCAGTGTCCTCAGCGTTTTTGTGAAGAGATCATAAAGGCTTTTATGGCGGGAGCAAGCGAAACGCGCGAATGGGCGATGCCGCCTAGGCACGGAAATCGCTTTGATCGAGAGTCAAAACGGTACGCACATGCTCAGAGCCGTCGTGCAAGTCGCCGGTGGCGATGCGGGAGGAACGATGGAAAACAAGCACAGATTTACTGATTGACTGATTCAGACACTGTTCATCAGTGAATCTATGTCGCATTCTCAGAGGAGTTCTACATGTCGTCCGGACGACGCCCAGAAACGATGAAAAACGCTACAGGCAGGAATGCCTGTGCCACTTTTTCTGAGGAGTTGTGACAGCAATTGAAGACTCGCACGAATTGCTCGAAATAGGTGCGCAACCAAATCCTTATTGGCAATAGTCATCACAGCAGTCGAAAATCACTTTCGCTCTTGCTGCACCTCGAAGCCCTCATTTATACTCACGCCGATAGCAGTAATGGAGGGGTCGCTCATGCCCCCGAGGCGACACAGCGTCAACATCATCGGCGAACCCACGCCAATCGGCGCGAAACACAGTTCGTCAGGATTAGCGGGGACTCGTCGAGATTGAGCTTGAACGGAGGTAGGACTATGATCCGCTATCACTGGAACAAAATCGTTTGCCTCGTTCTTCTTTGGCCCGCCGTTGTGTTTGGGCTCCCACAGCCACAGGAGCCGGCGATCAAATTAGAATCATCATTCATCCTTGTGGACGCGATTGTGCTGAGCAAGAAAACCAACTCGATAGTCGGCGATCTGACGCGCGATGATTTCGTGTTGTTGGAAAACGGAAAGACGCAAGAGATCACCCATTTCAGCCAGCAGGAGCTACCGCTGTCGGTCGTGCTGCTAGTGGATGTGAGCGGGAGCGTGCAACCGATCATTGACGAAGTGCAACGGGCGGCGCTGGAGGCGCTCGGGCAGTTGAAACCCGATGACAAAGTCGCGCTGATGATCTTTGGCAGCCGACCCAAATTGGTCGCCGAGCTGACTACCGATCGCGATGTGATCGCCAGTAAGCTCGATGACATCTGGAGTGAGGTGACACCTGAGATCGGCTTTGCCACCTTTATAAATGCGGGCATCCATGAAGCAGCCCGGTACCTGCGGAAGAACACACAACCAACGGAGCGTCGCGCCATCCTGATGGTCACCGATGATATGGACACGAGTTTCTTCCGTGGAGGCCCACCGCGTGATGTGGTGGCGAGGGAGCTTTACGAGGGCGGCACCACGCTCTGCGGAATCATCGTGGGATACAACAAGAAGATGATGACGGCCGTCACCGTTGGAACAGCAGGCGCCATGACTGCGATCAATCCGATCGCCGGAGGCATGCTCATCGCTATGAGACTGATGCAGCATCTTTCTCCACTGCGGGGCAGCGCCAAGTTTTACGCTGAGAAAACAGGCGGCATCACCGTCAGCACTAAACATGATGAGGTCGGCATCGTTTTGATTGAAATGCTCAAGGTCTTGCGCACGCGCTACACGTTGGGATACGCGCCTGCCGATCTGACGCCCGATGGCCGATTCCGAGAGATCAAACTCACCGTGAGCAACCGTGTGAAGAAAGAGAAAGGTGATCTGACCATCTTGGCCCGGCGCGGCTACTACGTGCGCAAGCCGCTGACGACGGAACCACAGGATGATTCGTTGCGGCTGAAGAAGATCTCTCTCTGAGGCGCGGCGCGTGTCGCACGCTTGAACGGACTGCTCAATCGCTGGGAACACAGGCCGTGGTCGGTGAGTGCACACAGGCCGGAGCCCGCGCTACGCGCTTTGAAAGCCGATTTTATGCCAGTTGGCTTTTGAATTAATACCAATGGTCTGGAGAAAGACCGTGTTTGACAGAGCAACATGGCGAGCAGGAGCAGAACGCCCCAAGCGGCAGTCTACGATTTTCTGTGAGCATTTGGCATTACACATGCCACGCTAGTTTTTGCTGAGCCACGCAAGCGGTGCGTGACAACATTGCCAGACGTGCAACATCTGCGACAGCAGGACAAGTAACAGTGGCGCGTTGGAGGCGCGCCACAGCAGCGCGTTCGCGGCTCGCAAGTGAACAGCACGAACGAGCCGATGGAAGAACGGGTGGCGGCTGTTGAAGGCACGAAGGATTGGGAATGATGCCCACCCAGAGGTTGCACGTTTGGCTACCCTCTGGTGTGCTGCCGCCGCTGCTCAGACTCAGCGGGCGTCCACATAGCGATGTCCCTACAAACATGCGTCGCCGCAACACAAAAACGACACACGTCAGTGGGTGTCCACACAGCAACGCCCTTGCAAAGAACATGGCTTTTTCTCCGCACTTGACGTTAGCCAAGCTTTTGTACAGCGCCAAGATGCGCTGAATTGACAACATGCAGAGGCTCTGCTACTTTGTCGCTTGCTACAACACACGTGCGAGGGAGTATGAAACAGGCCTTACGAATCGTGCTGATGTTGGCTCTGTTTGTCACCGCAGTATCAGTGCCGGTCTCCGGGCCGACTTCATTAGAAGCGGCTCAGGAAATGGTCCCTGATTTTCGATTGCCGATGCTCGATGGTGGCACATTTGAGATGAGGAAACTGATCAACCAGAAAACGGTGTTGATCAACTTCTGGGCAACCTGGTGTATTCCTTGCCGGAAAGAGATGATCCATTTGCAGAAGTTGTACGATCAGTACAAGGGGCAGGGCTTTGAAGTGTTGGCCATCAGCATTGACGACGCATCACGACAGAGCCAAGTCAAACCGTTCGTCAAGAAATACAACTACACATTTCCGATTCTCCTAGACACGGACTCACTCGTGTTGAAGAAGTTTCAGACTCAGCCTGACATCCCGTTTAGTGTGCTGGTAGATCGTCGTGGACGCATCGTGCGGCGCTTTCAGGGATACAAACCGGGTGATGAAGAAACGGTGAGACGGGAAGTGGTAAGGCTGTTGGAGAGTCAGCAGTGAGGGCTGAGGGACGGCACCGGAGGTGATGTCCTGCTGCTTTCAATCCCTGGCTCTTGGGGAGTCAGTAGCGAGGGGGAGAGACTAAAGCGTGTTGATTTGTAAGCGCCAGTGGACTATCGTGGTTTGTCTCATGCTCATAATCACTGGTGTGGCTTGGGCAACGGAAGATAAGCCTGATGGCCAGGCGCCGGTTGAGCAACCGCCTGTTGGCACGGGAGCCATGATCGAGTTGCCAATAGCACGCTTGTTGCCGACAGAAGAACATCTGGCAACATGGTTGAGTGTTGGGGACGAGGCTGATCGTCGTGGGGGCAATGGTGAGCCTCACGTGCAGGGCGAGCCGGAAAAACCGAGAACACGATCCCCACTGCACAGATTGGGCGTGACGGTCACACTTCTGTCCGAATTTGAGCACAACACATTTCAAGAAGAGCAGGCCTACCAGAAATACAAGAACCTCGTTGATTTTGTCGGGCATCGAGGCAAATGGCATTTTGGCGCGCAGCTCCGTTCGTTGGTCTTTTCTGATCAAATGCGCGTCTTGCCGGATAATTATGAGCAGCCTAAAAAATTTGGCGTGTATCGCAAGTACATCGAATACGTGGGCGAAGGGATTCACTTTCGGGCTGGCGATTTCAATCAATCGTTGGGCAATGGCTTAACGTTATACTTGCAACAAGACCCTGCATTGCGGTTGGATCACACGATTGATGGTGGGCGCGTTGGTGTCAAGTGGAAATGGCTCGAAGCGCTTTTCCTGGGTGGTGTGATTGACCAAGTGACGAACGATGCTGGCGGCATTGAGCCGCAGTTGCTCGCTTCGGGGCATCAAGATAAGTTGATCGGATTGCGCGTGGTCGGACGGTTGCCACGGCAGACGATGATCGGTATCAATCTGAACCGGTTTGAGTATGAGGGGCGAGAGGCGAACCGCCAGCAGTCAGGCAGTGTTGAATTCAAAGCCTCCGGCGTGTTGAATCGGTTGGATGTTGCCGGGGAGGTGGCCTTCACGCAACGTCGCTTCGACAATCCTGGTTTCACCGGGCTGTCTGAGCACGGACGCGCGATTTATTTGTCAGCGACCGGTTATGCGCTGGGCGCGACTGCCTTGGTCGAATATAAGAATTATCGCGATTTTGAATCACCGTATGTGAATCCACCCAACCTGGGGCGCGTGGATGATCTGATTGCCAATCAGAATGTGCGGGGTTTTCGCGCGCGCGTGGATCGAACCTTTATCAAAACCGGCACGACGGCTTTCTTCAGTTATACCCAACAGAACTCTGTCCAGAGCACGGCGCCATTCAGTTTTCCACTGCCCAATTTCAGCACATTGATTTTTGGAGGTGTCGAACAGTCGTTGCAAGATGATCGCTGGTTCATTCAGGTTGTCATAGGGCGGCGGTACGAGAAAGATGTCGGATTGGATGAAACGCACACAACCGTTGATGTGACCCGCCGGCTGGGCGGGCGGCACAGTGTCGGGTTTAATTACGATGGGCGCCACACGAAGCTATTTTTGATCCAGAAGCATGATGATCGCTTTGTGTTCAGTTATGGAGTTTCGCCTTACGTGATCTTCAGCCTGCTGCTGGCTCGCCAACAGAACGTGTCACGAGAGAGCGGCGAACAACTGGAAGAAAAGTATTTCACCGGGCCGGAGGTCGTCTTCACGCCCACTTCATCGTGGTTGGTGAAAGTCTTTGTTGGTCAGCGACCCGGTGGGTTAGTCTGTAGTGGCGGCATTTGTCGAGAGGAGACGCCATTTCGCGGATTTCGTAGTACAGTGAGTTACCGATTTTGAGCTTATTGGAGGAATCAATCGCATGATCAAGCGACAATCAACACGATGGATGTTTGCAGTCTTCGTGATGCTGACGGCAGCTTTCGTGGCGCTGCCGGCGAGACCGCAGGCATCCTCAGCCATTGTGCAACAACCGCCTGTGAAGATGGTTTTGGCTGAATACGCCACAGGCACATGGTGTCCATATTGTCCCGGTTCGAGCGGCGCTCTAAAACGACTGGAAGAGCGCGTGGGCACAAACAATCTCGCCGTGCTGGCATATCATGACGATAGCCAGTTTGGCAATGAAGCTGCTGAGGCTTGGCTTGCGCAGGCCAGCATCTCAGCTTTTCCTACGGTCATTTTCAACGGCTTGTACCGTCGAGTTGGCGGCAGCACAAATCCCAATGAGACGTCCATTGATGCTGGCTACAACTCAGTTTACAACTTGGCCAAGCAACGACCGCTGCCAGTAGATGTAGCTTTGTCGGGCAGGCTGCTGATGGAGTCGCCGGCCGTTTCGCGCATTGAGTTTACGGTGACCGTTACGGCGCTGACCGATGTTCCATCGCCCGCTCAGCTTCAGTTTGTGTTGTATGAAGACAACATCAACTACCGGGCTTCCAACGGCGAGTCGCATTTTGATTGGGTCGTGCGCAAGAAGCTGCCACCTGCCCCGCTGACGTTGACGATGGCCGGGCAAACGGAAACGTTCGAGCGGAGCTTTCTGTACGATGGTCGCCAGTATCGCTATCGCAGTAACCCGATGCAATTAGGCATCGTCGCGTACGTGCATCTGAACGCGTCCCGACCGGAAGTGTTGCAGGCGGCGCGGCTGCAATTGTATTGAGTCATAAGAGCCGACGTTCATCGAGGTTGCCGACGGTTAGCGTTATTCAGGGCCGGAACTTTCAGAACCGGAGCCTTGCATTTCAGGTCTCAGGCTTCATGATCGGACCGGCTTGACTGGGATGCTCGGAAAGCGCCGATTCATCGCGATGTTCGGGAGCGGGATTTCTCGCGGTGGCGTTCCAGTGCTAACTGGATCAAGCGATCCACTAAGTCGCAGTAGGGAATGCCGCTGGCAGCCCATAATTTTGGGTACATGCTGATGCTGGTGAAGCCGGGGATGGTATTGATCTCGTTGACCAGGATGCGACCTGTTGTTTTCTCGATGAAGAAATCAACCCGCGCCATGCCTGAACCGTCAATCGCTTGAAAGGCGCGGATGGCGTATTGCTGAAGCGTTTTAGTTTGCAAGCGAGAGAGCTTGGCCGGGATGATGAGCTGGGCGGCATCGCTCTTGTACTTGTCGTCATAGTCGTAAAATTCAGCGCCGGGGATGATTTCGCCAGGCACGCTGGCCATCGGTTGTTCATTACCAAGCACGCTGACTTCCACTTCGCGGGCTTCAATCGCTTCCTCGACAAGAATCTTTCGATCATATTGCGCCGCGCGATTGACGGCTTCAATCAATCCAGAGCGCGTTTTGACTTTGGTCACGCCGACCGATGATCCCAGGTTCGCCGGTTTGACAAATACAGGCAGCTTGAAGTCTTTGAACACCTGACGACAGAGCTTGTTTTGAGCTTGTTCCCAGGCAATGCGAGTGAACATCAAATAGCGGACAATCGGCAACCCAGCGGCGCGAAAGAGTCGCTTCATCACGTCCTTGTCCATGCCAGCGGCCGAAGCCAATACGCCGCAGCCGACATAAGGGATATCGGCCATTTCTAACAATCCTTGAATGGTTCCATCTTCGCCATAGGTTCCGTGTAGCACCGGGAAGACAACATCAATTTTTTGTTGCCCGATCACTTGCATTTTGTCATCGAGTCGGAGCAAGGCACGGTGCGTAGGATCAGCAAGCAGCGCGATGGTTTGATCTGCTTGCTGGAGGATTTGCTGCGGCGACAATCGAGCTGCATTCTTCGCGGTGAGCCAACGGCCTTCTTTGGTGATGGCGACCGGGATGACGTGGTATTTTTCTGGGTCCAATGCCTGAATGATTGAAGCAGCCGAGATGAGCGAAACTTCATGTTCGCCGGAGCGTCCGCCGAAGACCACTGCGACTCGTAATTTTTTGTTCATGGAGGCTTTTAAGTGGTGGAGTGTTCCCCGTTAAAGAATGCGTTGACCAAACGCTGAGAGAATCATACCGACGGCCAGCTCAGCCGTTTGATTACGTGTATCAAGGACAGGATTGACTTCTACCACTTCCAGCGCCACCAATTTGCCTGTATCGGCGATCATCTCCATCGCCAAGTGACCCTCGCGATAACTGGCGCCGCCTTGGACAGGTGTGCCGACGCCCGGCGCATGCAATGGGTCAAAGAAATCCATATCCAGGCTGACTAAGATGCCCGCCGTGTTCCGCGTAGCGATTTCAATCGCCGTTTCCATGATGCTGCGCACACCGCGTTCATCAACGTCTCTCATGGTGAAGACGTGCAAGCCGGAGTCGCGGATATTATTGCGTTCCAGCTCGTCAATGCTGCGAACGCCGATCAGCGTGCAGGCGCTGGCGTCGAGTTTCGGAGAGAAGCCCTTCAGGTTGGTCAGCGCCGGAGCGCCCAGTCCTAGTGAAGCGGCATACGGCATGCCATGAATGTTACCCGATGGCGTGGTTTCCGGCGTGTTCATATCAGCGTGGGCATCGAACCAGATCACCCCGACTTTCTGCCGGCGCTGACGGAAAAACGACGAAACGCCTGCAATCGTGCCGACCGAGATCGCTTGATCGCCGCCCAACACCAGAGGAATAGCGCCTTCTTGCAGCGCCGCTTCCACTTTGTCGGCCAGTTCGTCATTAGCTTGGACAATGGCCGACAGATAGCGCAGCCTAGGATCGCCAATTGGCAAGACTTGACGAATGGGAACCGTAATGTTGCCCCAATCGGCCACCTCATAGCCGAGTTTCTGCAGTTTTTCACCCAGCCCGACAATGCGCATGGCCGAGGGACCCATATCAACTCCTCGCGTCGCTGCGCCGAGGTCCATCGGGACGCCTAAAATCCGAATGCGTTGTTGTTCAAACAGTGTAGTCATTTGACAGCCTTAATCAACGAAAAGGTCCACGAGTATTTCGTCTTGGGTTTGTGCAGCCCCTGAATCACAACCGGCGCAAATCCGACCTTGCGCAACAGGTCAGCCAATTGGTCGGCTGAATAGAATGTTGCTTGCGCTTCCAGTGGGTTGCGCGCCAGATGCTTGTAGAACCGCGAGCGAACCCAAAGTCGCCAATCAGTCACCCGTGACAGAGGGATAAGGAACTCAGCGATGACAAGTCGGCCGCCGGGGACGAGCAACCGGTATGCTTCCCGGATCAGCGTGTTGGCCGGCAACCAACGGAATGAAAGGCTACAGGTCACCAGGTCGAACGAGGCGTTGGGGAAAGGAAGCTGAGCGATGGGAGCCAGCCGCCAATCAATTTGCTCTTCTAAGCCGACAGCTTGCGCCTGCTTGTATGCTTGCTGAATGCTCGCCTCAGTTGGGCAGAGGCATGTGACCTGGCCAGGTTTAATGTGTGAGACCAACTGAAGAGCCAGCGTGGCATCCACCAGACCGAGATCAAGCACGTGGTCGCCCGGTTGTGGAGCGATGGCTTGCATGAGCCGGTGCAGCACGAAACGATAGTCGGGCTTGACGCGCCGCGCCCAAGCGCGTGCAACCTCGTGCGTGAGGCCGATGAATTCATCAGCCTGCTCCACCGAGGCAGGCTGCTTGGCTTGGTTGCCTAATTTGGCGCCAGTGTTCAGGGTCATCGTGCGAGGTCGTGATTCATTTGCCAATAGGAGTGCAAGTAATCAATGGCCTGTTCGGCTGAATCAACAAGCATCACATGGGGCAGGTCACGACCGTCAACCGCAAGGTGGGACGACCATGACGCTACGACCGGCCGCCAACACGCGCCAACAAGCACAAATGGCTTAGGCGGATTCAGGCAGCCAAGCACCAGCAGATTCCACATCAGCGTGACTTCTGTCAGTGTGCCCATTCCGCCGCGTAATGCGATGAACGCATCGCCCATGTCAGCGATGCTCTTCAGCCGGCTGAACAAATCAGGTTCCCGAATCTCGCGCGTCAGGTACGGGTTGGGCGGGGAAGAAAAAATATCCGAGGTGATGCCGATGGTTTGTCCGCCGGCTGCCTGTGCGGTTCGACTGGCCGCCTCCATGATGCCCTCGTATCCGCCGGTGCAAACGATCATGCCTGCTTGTGCAATAAGACGGCCGAGCTGCTCGGCTTGATGATACTCTTCGTCGCCTGGAGCGCAACGAGAATTGCCAAAGAGGCAAATGATTTTTGGTTTGTTCTCAATCGTTCGTTGGTGATTGAACATGGTGCGATGCACGCGCTGTTAAGGTTTGAGTCGGTAGAGCATGCGAGGGAACGGAATGGCCTCACGGATGTGTTGCAGCCCACAGAGCCACGCCACACATCGCTCGATGCCCATGCCGAAGCCAGCGTGGGGCACAGAGCCGTATTTCCTCAAGTCCAGGTACCAGTCGAAAGCTTCCAGCGGCAAGTTGTGTTCGCGGATGCGGTCCATGAGCAACTGAAGCGAAGCAGTGCGCTGGCCGCCGCCGATGATTTCGCCGTAACCTTCAGGCGCCAGCACGTCAACGCATAAAGCCAGTTCGGGGCGCTGTGGGTCTGGCTCCATGTAGAACGCCTTGACGGCAGCCGGATAGCGATGAACCATGACCGGACGATCAAATTGCTCGGAGAGATAAGTCTCATCGGGCGCGCCGAAGTCGCCGCCCCACTCAAATGGCAAGCCGCCGTCTTTCAGTATTTGAACAGCCTCATCATACGAGATGCGCGGGAACGGTCGGGCTATCTTCTCAAGGTTGGCAATGTTGCGTTCCAGCAGCTCTAGTTGAGGTCGGCGTTTCTCCAGCACGCGCTCAACGATGCTGACGATGAGTTGTTCAGCCAGATCAAACACGTCGTCCAGCGTGGCGTATGCCATCTCAGGTTCCACCATCCAGAATTCGGTCAGATGGCGGCGCGTTTTGGATTTCTCAGCGCGAAATGTTGGACCAAAGCAATAGGTTTTTCCAAACGCGGCGGCTGTGGCCTCGTTGTACAACTGGCCGGACTGCGTCAAATAGGCTTTGTTGTCTTCAAAATAATTGACCTCAAACAGTGTTGTTGTTCCTTCGCACGCTGCCGGCGTGAAAATCGGCGCGTCACACAGTACGAAGCCGTTGTTGTCGAAAAAATCACGAACAGCGCGGATGACCTCGTGGCGAACCAGCATAATGGCATGCTGCCGACGTGAACGAAGCCACAAGTGACGATGATCAGCCAGGAATTCGATGCCGTGCTCTTTCTTGGTGATCGGGTATGGGTCGGCCAGTTGCACAATCTCGATGCCGCTGAGGTCTAGTTCGTATCCGCCCGGCGCACGCGGTTCTGCGCGAACCGTGCCGGTGACAATCAGTGATGATTCTTGAGTCACCCGCTCAACATCATTCCAGACGTGCTCCGACACATTGGATTTGACGACGACGCATTGCATGATGCCTGATCCATCTCGCACTTGTGGAAAAGCAATTTTTCCGCTCGAACGTTTATTGTAGAGCCAGCCTTTGATTACAACTTCTTGCCCGACGAAGCTGGCCGCCTGCGAAATCCACATTCGTTCCATCGCGTTGATTCGACCTCTCGTTATGAGATTAGGGACCATATCGTACTACAAGAGCTCAGTCAGAGAAAGGGTGGATCAGGCGCGACACGTGCTGGGGCCGTTGCGTGCTTGCTCAGTTAGCCCGCTCACTGTCCTGCGATGAGCGATTGACTTCGGTAGCCATGAGAAGCTGGCCAACTTGACGCGCCTATATTGAACGTGTCGGGGTAGCCGCTGCCATGAAGATGCGATATAGTACAAAGCCGTCCAGTGACGAATTTAAGCTACAGGAGGTAGACATGAAGCTGTCTGAGCGAATGGCTCGGTTGGGCACGGAAACGGCCTTTGAGGTGCTGGTGCGAGCCAAAGCGATTGAGGCCACAGGGCGTGACGTGATTCACTTGGAAATCGGCGAGCCGGACTTTAATACACCGCCATACATCGTTGAGGCTGCCATTAAGGCGCTGCGCGAAGGGGCGCATCATTATGGGCCGTCCGCCGGTTTGCCTAGCTTGCGAGAAGCGATCGTCGAGGATTGTTACAAACGTCGAGGGATTCAGTACCAACCGGAACATGTCGTGGTGACACCGGGCGCAAAGCCGATCATGTTTTTTGTTATCCTGGCATTGGTCAACCCTGGCGATGAAGTGATCTATCCGAATCCGGGTTTTCCAATCTATGAATCAATGATCAATTTCAGCGGCGGCATCCCTGTGCCGGTTCCTTTGCTCGAAGAGAAGGGATTTGAATTGGATGTTGAACACCTACTGAGCAAGGTCAGCGATAAAACGCGGCTGATTATCATCAATTCGCCGCACAATCCGACAGGCGGTGTCATCTCCAGTGAAGCGCTTGAAGCGATCGCGCGCGTGGCCGTTGAGCGGGACATCCCGGTGCTGGCCGATGAGATTTATGGCCGCCTTATTTACGAGGGAAAACACGATACGATTGCTCGATTTCCCGGCATGATGGAACGAACCATCATTCTGGATGGTTTCTCCAAAACCTATGCCATGACGGGCTGGCGATTAGGGTATGGTATCATGCCCGCTACACTAGCCGAGCAAGTGACGCGGCTGCAAACCAACAGCAATTCATGCACGGCGACGTTTACCCAGTTGGCCGGCGTGACGGCCTTGCGTGAAGAGACGCCCGATGTGGAAGCAATGATTGCTCGATTCAAACAGCGAAGAGATTTCATCGTTGATGGATTGAACCAGATCAAGGGCTTTTCCTGCGCCATGCCCAAGGGAGCCTTTTACGCTTTTCCCAATATCAAAGCAACTGGTTGGAAAAGCAAACCGCTGGCCGACCTCTTACTGGAGAAAGCCGGTGTTGCGTGTTTGTCAGGCACAGCCTTTGGTGCGTATGGTGAGGGCTATCTGCGCTTTTCGTATGCCAATTCACGAGAAAATTTGGGTCGCGCGTTGGAGCGCATTGCAAAGCTGATGGAGGAGATTGCCTAGTTTGTTCGCGTGGTTCGCGTGGTCAGTACCCGGGCGGGGGAAAGTCCTCTTTGAGGGAAATTCCAAATCCGAAGCCCTCTTCGAGGGAAATCCCAAACACGAAATCCGAAATCCGAAACAAATTCCAATGACCAAACTCCAAATGGCAGACAACGATTGGGCAGTGTTCGGAACATTGAGATTTTCACTTTTGAACATGTTTCGGATTTCGTGCTTCGGATTTCGGATTTCCGTCGAAGAGGGCTTGGGATTTCCCCGCAGGGGCTTGGGATGATGAAAATGTTATTTTCGGGGAATTGCCCCTATGCAACAGCACGCCACGAACGATGAAAATAGAATTCTTTCGTGAGGTTCGTGTGTTTCGTGGGCTATTTTCAGAGGCGTTGTTCATCTCGTGCGGGACGACGCGAGCGAAACGATGAAAAACGCCACAGGCGGGAACGCCTGTGCCACTTTTTCTGAGGAGTGTTGAAGTGTTATGGCAGAGAAGAAAATCCGCGTTTTTCTGACGTGTGATATTGGTCAAGAGGCCGTTGATGTTCTCAGAAACCGTGGTTATGAGGTAGAAGTCTATCCTGAGATGGAACCGCCGCCCAAGTCGTTGATCGTAGAGAAAGTCAAGTCAGGCATTGATGGTTTGATAACGACGTTGCGTGATCAAATTGATGAAGAAGTTTTCGCCGCTGGCGCTGGCACGTTACAGGTTGTGTCGCAAATTGCCGTCGGGTTCGATAACATTGATCGAGCGGCTGCCAATCGCTATCGCATCCCGTTTACCAACACAGCGGATGTGTTGACGGAAGCGACCGCCGAATTTGCCTTCTTCCTGATGGGGGCTGTTGCACGGAAGCTGCATTCAGCAGAAAAACTGCTTGAGCAGGGAGAGTGGAAAACGTGGCATCCGTATTTGCCTTTTCTCGGCGATGAGGTGACGGGTAAAACGGTGGCCATCATCGGCACAGGACGAATCGGTCAGGCGATGGCCAAAAAATGTATTGGCTTTGACATGAACATTCTCTGCTACGATGCGGTGTATCAGGATGAAGCCTTCATTGGACGAGCCCGCCGGCTGATGGATGTTCGATATGAGGAAGGATTCTGCAAGACGAGGCAGACAATCGAATACGTTGACTTTGAGCAGGCTCTCTCTCGCGCTGATTATGTGAGCCTTCATGTGCCATTGATCATGCCGGGGACAGGGCCGACACCAACGTATCATCTCATCAACGAAGCCTCGTTGCGCATGATGAAACCGACAGCTTATCTGATCAATACATCGCGTGGGCCTGTTGTTGATGAGCAAGCGTTGGCTCAGGCGTTGTTGAATGACTGGATTGCCGGGGCGGCGCTTGATGTATATGAGGTCGAGCCATTGCCGATGGACAGTCCCTTGAGGGACCCGCGGTTGGAGCACAAGCTGCGGAAGCTTCCCCATTTTGCCAGTGCGGCTCGCGCCACACGCTTGAGTGTGGACCCGAACGTCGGCATGGCCGGTCGCTGTATCCAGGGACTCATTGACGTGATCGAGAAAAATTACGGCGGCGACCCCAAACAGATGCCCTACGTTGTCAATAAAGAAGCATTTTAGTGGAGCAGCAGTCCGCGGGTGGTGAATCGCGTTATTGTCCTTGATCGGCATGGCGTGGTTGCTCTGAAAGCGGATAGCGATTGAGTCATCCTCGGGTGACCAACCTGCTCCACAGAATCATTGCAGAGCGGTTAGGGAAGAATTTTACGGAGCAAACCTGATTGCGGCTCAATGAGATTGTGCGGGTGAGCGGCCATGCCACCATCCAATGAAATCGTCAACATGGGAGGAAGCGAAGATTTCTCAAGGTTCCTTCGTCAGCCACCCGATGGTGAATTGTTAGGTGTAACTGTCGTGCCCATGCGTTCACTTAGATGTGTTGAATGCTCTCGTCAGGCTTTGGCAATTAAGGAGGGAGAATGACGGAACGGAGCGCGCATGCCTCTATATCCGAGCTTGTGGACTATTACCGTCGGTGCTTAGCTCTCGAACGGCAGGGCGAGGCCAGTTTGAGCGATCGTGAGTTTCTTGGCACGCGCTGGAGGCCGCCGCGCTTTCATGCGATCAGCACAATCGCTACGACGTGGTCAGAGACGTTCGCATCGCCAGCCGCTCAGAAGGGACTTCAGCAGGTTGAGCGCCAAGAAGCAGCCGTTTTGCTTTTCGCTCCATTTCTGGCGGTTTTCCGCGACGTGGAAAGCGGCGAGCGACGGTGGGAGCCGGTGGGAGGCGTTTATTGTCCTCATGGCCCGCAGGGCGTGCGCGTAGACCCGGCCGATCTCTTCATCGGGCGTTGCCTCGGCGATGAAATTGGCGCTGATGAACTGGCTGTGGTGCGGGCTACGATCGAAGAAAGTGCGCGCCAAAGCCCGCTTGCTCTGCAGCACGCGGTGCGGGAGCTGCTTCAACGCTATGGGCTACCGCTTTCGGCAGCGACGGGGCTGTCCGATGTGGCGCCACCGGCTATTGTCCCATGGGCGGGTTTTTGGGTGGTCGGTCAACCAAGTTATGATCGCACGTTGCAGGAGGAGCTGGACAGCCTCCAACGACACTCGGCGGCAGGCACGGCGCTTTCGTTTCTGTGGCAACCGCCTATGTCGAGGCCGTTGGATTTCCAAGATGTATTGATGGCATTAGCGAATCCTGTCAGGCCCACATTGAGTCAAGCGCTCGCGCTGGCAGCGGCCATGCGGTCGCCACTGACAGTGATCACGGGGCCGCCTGGCACGGGGAAGACGCGCGTGATCGTGGGGCTTATCATCTCTCATTTGCTCTCCGGTCAATCGGTACTTCTTGCCAGTCGTGTCAATCGTGCGGTGGACGCCGCTGTGGAGCTGGCCGAGCGCTTGATGGGGAAAGGCTGCGTCTTACGCACGGGCAATGAACAGGCGCGGACGCAACTGGCTGAGACGTTGGGAGAGTTGATCGGACGTTCGCGCTGGAAGCAAGAGGGCGAGCTGTTCGCCTCATTGTCGAGAGATGGTGATCTCTCTTCGACAAGGGAAGGGCAGCGGATTGATCGGGCGAGCGACGAGCTGAGGGCCTACGATCAGCGAATCACTCAACTGTGTCATCAGCTCAATCGTTGCGCGCGTCAGTTGCAGAGATTCGGCACAGGGCCGGACGGCGATCGCTGGAGCCGACTCTGGTGGAGTGTTCGCTGGTGGTTGTGGAAGGGAGAACGGCACATGCGCGAGCTGCATGAGGCCTGGGGAGAGGTCTGTCAGCTTTTTGACGAACTGGACAGCCACGCACTTGCGGCTGCGCGTCAGGCGCACACGGTCGCCCTGTGGCATCGCCTTGGCGATATGCTGAAACGTGGTGAATCGAAGCTCCGCGAGCTGATGTCAGTGGTGACCGACCGGCAGCAACGGTTGCAGGCCTTCGAAGATGTGGGCCGATTGGGCTTCTGCATTGCTGTCACCACGCTCTCGGTCGGGCAGAATCTTCCACTTTCGGCAGGCCTTTTCGATACGCTCATTGTGGATGAAGCGTCCTCATGTGATCCTGCCTCGCTGCTTCCTCTGCTGTATCGAGCTCGGCGGGTCGTCATCGTGGGAGACCCCAAACAGCTCGACCACGTGACGCGCGAGCGATGGAGGCGGATCACAACAGTGCCATATTTGCGCTCGGTCGGAGGAAACCGAATCGAAGCTTCTTTCGCCGTCTCAGCCTTTGCTCTCATGCACAGGCTCGCAGATGAAGAAACGTTTTGGTTGGCCGATCATTTCCGCTGCCCACCGCCGATCATCGCCTTTGCCAACGAAAGCTTCTACGGCGGTCGGTTGCGCATTCACACGAGCGTGCAGGAGTCAGAGCCGATCGTCGTCCGGCACGTGGCTGGCCAACACCGGACGCGCGGCGTGACACGCAGCCTGACCAATGAAGCACAGATAGAGGCGGCGTTGAACCTCTTGGCCGAATGGGCCGAGCAATATCCTGACCGGTCGCTGGGGCTCGTCGCCCCTTATCGAGCGTTCGTGGATGAGATATTTGAGCGATTGCATGAGGATCAGGCACTGGGTGGACTGCACAAAAAGCGCATGCAGCAACAGCTCATCATCGGGACCGCCCATCGGTTTCAGGGTAGCGAAGTGGACTATCT
>JANWZE010000061.1 GCA_025054955.1 Blastocatellia bacterium
GCGCGCTTGCAGCCTGCATCAGCCCGCAACAAGATGCAGGGCAACCAGGCTAAATGCAATTGAAAATCGCTCGAAGTGAACAAGCTCATGGAACGCGGATGACGCGGATTTGGCCGATCAACGCGGATCAATCCGTGAAAATCCGCCGCATCCGCTTCATCCGCGTTCTATCCAAACTCCACGAGCTTGGAGCGATTTGTGAATGAGTTTACCCTAGGGCGCGCTCGCAGCGTGCATCAGCCCACAAGGATGCGGGGCCTTCAGGCTAAAGGCAATTAAAATCGCTCTAAACAACTCAATCGCCAGTCAATCCACGCATCGAATTGTCGCTACGGCCCAACCACGGTGACACCAAGTGGCGTGCGACCCACATTGGTTGTGCGTATCACCTGATTGTTGATCAGGTCCAAGATCGTCACCGTCCCGTCGTCGGCGTTCGCCACAACGCCATATCGTCCATCGTCCGAGACAGCCACGCGATTCGGACCCGGGCGCATCGTGGCAGCGGAGCGTCCGATGGGAATGTTGGTGATCAGAGCCCCTATGGTGGGCACAATCACCGACAGCGTATTAGCGCGGAGGTTGACCACATAGAGCCGCGTGCCATCACGCGAGATCGTCAGACTCTCAGCGCCCTCGCCGGCCATAATGACCCGCACAACCACATTGAGGAACGTGCTAATGACGCGAATCATGTTCTCGTTGGTATCAGAAGCGTAGACCGAGCTGCCATCGGGTGAGATCGCAACGCACGTCGTATTGGGACCAACGGGAACTTGGGTCACCAGGGGAATTGTCGGAAGAGTGGGATTGACGACCGTCACGGTTCGATCTCCGGGCGTGGCCACATACAATCGGTCCCCTTCCGGCGTGACCACCATGCCAACCGGATTGCTCAGAATGTTGCGCGTCGTGGAGATCAGTTGATTGGTGGCAGTATCAATGATGGCCAGACCGTTAACGTTGAATAATCCCACATAGAGCCGATCGCCGCTCGGGCTCATTGCCAATCCTAATGGGCCGCCACCCGTGAAGATTGTCTGAACCGTCTCATAGGAAAATGCGTCAACCACCGAGACCGTGCCACTGCCGAAATTGGAGACGTACACAAATCGTCCGCCTGGTTGTTTCACAATCCCGATGGGACCTACTTGCACCGGTATGGGCGGTGGATCACTGCCGATTGTTTCCACATTGACCACCGAGAGCGACGCTGAACCATTGTTGGTGACAAACGCCTCGATGGGTGGCACAATGCCGTTGCCTATCAACCGGGATGTACAAGTCGAGTTGATCGGATCGTTCGTCTGCAGCACCAATGTGGCCGTTTGCACGCCAAGCGAAACAGGCGTGAATCGAACCAACACGCCGCGATCCGTGCCCGGGGCAATCGAAATGGGGAACGAGACGTTCTCCAGCCGGTAGGCTGTCGAGCCGGTGATGAAGGCGTTGAAGATGAATAAGGTCTCATTACCTGCGTTGGTGATGCGCACGGTTTGCAGCCGCGATCGTTGCAAGGCCACATTGCCGAAATTGGTTTCTGCTGGCGCTTGGCACACGGCGCCTCTACCCGTTCCTCGTAGACGAACGGCACACCGTGTGGGACCCGGATCACTACTCAAGATTCTCATCAACGCCGTGGCTTCGCCCACTCTGACGGGAGAAAACGCAACGAAGAACGGAAGACTCGCGCCCGGAGCCAGCACAACCGGCAGGCTCGTCGGTTGCAATCGGAACGCCGGGTTATCAATAGAAATGCTGGTAATCAGCAACGATTCATCGCCGGCATTCGAGACCGTGACAACTCCGATGCCCGTCTGCAACAGCGGCACATCACCGATATTGACTTCGCCCGGCGCTTGACATACTGGCCCTTGGCCAATGCCTTGCGCTATGAGCACACACCGAGATGAATCGGGATCATTGCCGATGAGTCGCAACGTGGCCGTCTGGAGCCTGATCGCCGCAGGCGTGAAGCCGACCAGCAGTGTTTGAACGGCGCCCGGCTCAACCGACAGCGGCAATGCACTGACTACACCAAATTGCGGATCGGTTGAATCAACCCGTGTGATGACAAGTGGCTCATTGCCCAGATTCCCGATGACGACCGGTAAATCGGCGCGCTGCCCGATGCGCACCACGCCAAAGCTGAGCGACGTGGGTGTGACGGTGCAAATCGGCGAGCGGCCAACCCCTCGCAGGCGAATGATGTTGCGGTCTGGATCAGGATCGTTCGTGTCAAGCCTCAGCGTCGCCGTTTGCTCACCCAGCGCCGTCGGCGTAAAGCGAATGTTGAGCCGTCGGCTCTCACGCGGTCGTAGGCTCAGCGGCACGCCGCTCACAGCAAACGTTGGATTGTCAATCGTGGCGTTGGTGATTTGGAGCGTGTCAGTGCCCCGGTTGGTAATAACCAGCTCTTGTTGCGCGCCGCCGCTGCCTAAACGCACGTCGCCAAAATCAACCATTGAGCGAGCGGGATCACACACGGCGACACGACCAACGACGACAACACCTGTCGGTTGGTCGCCCTGCGTCGGGAAGACTTGCACATTGTTTGTTTTCAGATCAAGGAGCGAAATCGTATCATCGTCTTCATTGGCCACGACCGCCTTCAACCCATCGGGCGAAACTGCCAAGCGATTGATGCTCGCTCGGGCGGTGCTGGCAGAAGACCCGGTCGGCAACACCGCCATGACTGCTCCGTCCGATGGGTTGAGCACGGTCGCTTGCGGCGTGGCGAGACTGGCTACCACCAATCGTCGGCGATCCGCCGTCAGCGCCACACTGTCGGGACGATTGCCGCTAGCAAACGAACGAATCACACGATTCTCTCGGGTTGAAATCACAGTGATGGTGGACTGGCCGAGGTCGGTCACATAGACCGTGTCGCCTTCAGGAGCCAACGCAATGCCGGCTGGGCTTGGCCCCGTCTCAATCAGCCGGCGCGTAATGACGACGCCCAAATTGACCAACGTGACTCCAGTCGCCCCCGGCGTGACAACGTACAGCCGATTATCCGGCACGTCAGTCCACACCAAGCCGGCCGGTTGCCCCGGCACGCTGATGGGAAGGCCTTGTTGACTATTGGTGTCAGTATTGACCACAAAGATGGAGTCGCCGGCCGGACTGCTGATGTAGAGCCGGCTGCCATCAGCCGTCAGCGCCAATCCCGTTGGCCGAGCCGTGCGACGCAGTTGAATGGTATCAATGACTGCATGACTTTCCGTATCAATGACCGAAACCGTGTTGGTTTGTGAATTGGCCACGTAGACGCGCCGCTGATCAGGACTGACAACCAACGCCGACGGGCCATCGCCCACGCGAATCGGCGGTGCCACGGACGCGCCGCTGCCCAGATCAATCACGCTGACCGTGTTAGAGGCTGTATTGGCCACATAGGCGCGTTGTATAGGATTTTGCTGCGCCTGTGAAGCCATCCAATCGCCTTGCCAACCGAGCATCAACACTAAACCAATAGCTGCTATGGCGATGAATACGTCGCACGCTCTCAGCAAACGAGCGACAGAGGCAGAAAATTGAGTAAAGCTCATGCGATTCCTCCAGTCCTTTGGAATAGCGGCTCCGGGCTAGCCGGCATTATAGTGGCAGTGCAACATCCTGTGCAACCTGCGCGCACGGTGATTTCATCCACATCATCCGTATTCATATCATCTGTCTGAAGGTGAATGACGACACTCGCATGATGGATATGACAACACCTTTGATCCTTGGCCCTGAGCCGGTATAATGGAGAGGCTATGATGAACCGATCCTTCTGCAAAGCAACGATTCACTTCTTCCCCACGCTGATATTAGGTTGCCTGCTGCTGACACACGGGCTGGTCGGCTGGTCGGCTCAAGGCGGTCTGGATAAACGGCCACCTGAGCTGCCGGTAGACCAACTCATTCAGAAGGTAGCCGCGAACGAAAGCCGCCTGCGTGAAGAATTCAAACAATACGCCTTCCGCCAGGAGTTCGTCTTTCAGACCATTGTCGGCCGCGATACGGTGACCGGTGAACTTCGCCGCATCTCGGAAATTGTGTTGGACAAAAAAGGACAACGCATCGAAAAAATCACCTACTTCCCACCTTCACCATTGATCCACATGTTGACGCCGGCTGATTATCACGACCTAGCCGGTGTGCAACCATTCGCTCTGTCGCTCGAAGAACTTCCCAAGTACAAAGTCTCCTATGTGGGTCGTGAACGCGTTGATGAGCTGGACACCTATGTTTTCGATGTCACGCCGGCCGTGCGATTCGACCCAAAGAAGATCAACATCAACGAGCGTTACTTTCAAGGCCGCATCTGGGTTGACACGGAAGAGCTGGTCATCGTCAAGATCGCCGGACAGGGCGTGCCAGAAGACGGCAAGAATCAGTTTCCCAAGTTTGAGACCTGGCGCGAGAATATCAGTAAAGGCATTTGGCTGCCGACCTACACCTACGCTGATGATGTTCTGGAATTCGACACGGAAAATGTGCGTATCCGCATGGTGGTCAAGCTGACCGACTATCGTCGCTTCACCGCCACCCTTGAAGTCTCAGATGAAGAACCCTTACCCCCAGAAAAACCGGCAGCCTCACCTGGGACCAAGCCGAAGCCATGAAGGCGCCTGAGCATGAATGAGCGAAAACGAGTCATCATCGGGACGGCTGGCCACATTGATCACGGGAAAACCATGCTCGTCAAGGCGCTGACGGGCATTGACACGGACCGCCTCAAGGAAGAGAAAGAACGCGGCATCACCATTGACATTGGATTCGCCGACTTGATGGTGGATCACATGCAATTGGCCTTCATTGACGTCCCGGGACACGAACGATTCGTCAAAAATATGCTGGCCGGCGTCCACGGGGTTGACCTCGTCATGCTGGTTGTAGCCGCCGATGAATCCATCATGCCGCAAACACGCGAACACTTCGACATCTGTCGGCTGCTCGAGGTTCAACGCGGCCTGGTGGCCATCACCAAAATTGATCTGGTCGAAGATGAACTGGTTGACCTCGTTGAAGAAGAAGTGCGCGAATATGTTCGCGGCTCATTTCTGGAGGGCGCGCCAATTGTTCGCGTCAGCTCGCGCACTGGCGCTGGATTGGATCAATTGAAGGCCGCGCTCGTTCAACAAGCTGATCTCATTCACACCAAAAAAACAGACGCGCTGCCCCGCTTGCCTGTGGATCGCGTGTTTTCGATCAAAGGCTTTGGCACGATCATTACAGGCACATTGACCTCAGGGATTCTCCGCGAAGGGCAGACGGTTGACATCCTTCCCAGCAGGCGCCGCGCCACGATTCGTGGTCTACAAGTACACAGAGGGTCTGTTCAAACGGCGCAAGCCGGCGAGCGCGTTGCCGCTAATCTGTCGGCCGTGAGCGTAGATCAAGTGACACGCGGCGATGTGATTGTGCCCGCCGGGCGATTCGAACCGACGTCGTTGATTGATGCCCGACTAGACCTGCTGCCGACCGCGCCTCGACCGCTGCGCACGCGCACGCGCGTCCGTCTTCATCTGGGGACGGCGGAAATTCTCGCGCGAGTCGTTCTGCTGGATGCCCACGTGCTGATGCCGGGACAAACCGGCTTTGTCCAATTTCGACTGGAAAGCCCCACATTTGCTGTACCGGACGATCGGTTCATCATTCGTCAGTATTCACCTTGCTTGACCATCGGCGGCGGCTGCGTCGTAGACGGATTAGCGACCAAGCACCCGCCGTTCCATCCCGAACATGCGCGTAGCCAGGCGCTGATTCAGTCGCTGCGCCGGCTCACGTCGGGGTGTCAAATGGAACGGATTCAGGTGTGGGTCGAGTCAGCCGGACGGCGCGGCATCAGCTATGAATCGCTCGCCGCTCGATCAGGACTCACTGATGCGCTCCTGACCGAGGCATTGTCTTCATTGGTCCAGGCTCAACACTTGATCGAAGTCGTCGGCCAAACCCGCTATTACATTGCCACGGCCGTTTACGATCAACTCCGCTCAGCCCTGCAACAAATGCTGGCCGAGTATCATCAAGCTCATCCGCTATCCGAAGGAATGCCGCGTGAAGAAGTGCGAAGCCGATTGATCAGCGGCCAGCGAGATGAATTTTCTGTGGCTCTCTTCGGACGATTGCTTCAAGAACCAGTCTTCGATGCAGAACGAGATGTCGTCCGACTCCGAACGCACCAGGTGAGTCTCTCGCCGCAGGAAGCGCAACAGCGTGAGCAATTGCTCACGGCGATTCAGCAGGCCGGCTATCAAGCTCTGACGCTGGACGAAGTCGCCCAACGAACCGGCGTCAATCCAACCGTTGCGCGTCAATTACTACAGCCAGCGCTGAATCAAGGCCGACTCATTCGTCTGGGCGATTTGCTGTTTGACGCTGATGTGATCAATCACTTGAAAGCCACCATTCGCGCGCATAAAGCGATCAGCAACAAACTCGACGTAGCCGCATTCAAGCAGATCACTGGCGTCAGCAGGAAGTATGCGATTCCTCTGTTGGAATACTTAGACCGCCAAGGCGTAACTCGTCGGATCGGCCAAGAGCGGGTGATCTTGTAATTTGATTGCCTGTCGGGAACAAACTAGCTACAATGGCGTGTCAACCGGTGAGGTCAAATATAAAAACGAGACAATAACCAATGAAATGGGCGTCGGCACATGGTCGGTGGTTGATTTGCGTATTCATTCTTCTCATGTGGTGGCTCATTCAGATGCCATCGGTCGCGCGGGCTGCTCAATCCGAGAGTCCTCAAACGGCTGTTGAACAAGCGCCGAGCCGCGCTGCCCAGACACCGCACCATCAACCGGCAGTCTCTGACCCAGCCGAACCTGCCACGAACGAGGTTCAACGCCGCGCCATAGAAACGCTCCAGTTCCTGAATTCACTGGTTGCCACGCTGGCCACACCTGAACAACAGATCATTGGCTATGCCGTCATCGGCCAGGCGCTGGCAGCGGCTGATCAGGAAGCAGCGCGTCACTGTTTCCGTCAGGCCTTCGCCCTGTTGCAAAAGCGAGCACAGGCAAAAGACCAGCAGGTATCCGAATCGTCCACGTCATCATGGCGCGACCTGCGCAATGAATTGCTCAGTCGTGTTCAACAAGTGGACCCAGCGTTGGCCCGCGAATTGGCTCGCATTGAACAACAACCCGCCCAGTCTTCATCTGAACTCTCCTCGCCCCGACAACGACGACGCGACATGAGACGAGAAGCCGGGCGGCTGCTGTGGGAAGCCTCTCAAAAATTGCCAGACGACCCTATCGTTGCGGCGATGCTGGCTGAACAAAGCTTGTCGTTGGCGGTGACGCCCGGTCTAGGCCATTTCCTTTTGCAATTGCGTCCACATGACGCGCGACGCGCCGATCAACTCTATGACATGGCGTTTGCCGCTGCCATGCGCGCTGTTCCACCATCGCCTGACGATTTGTTGGAATTGGCTGCCTATGTGTTCCCTGCCAGCTTCGCTGGTCGGCGCTCGCACCCGATTGATGCAAGCCGCGCTCGAACGCTTCTTGAGTCACTGACGACGGCGCTGTTGTCAGCAGCGTGGATAGACCAGAGCGACGTTGACGAGCGAGTCTATCATCACGTCTCACGGCAGTTGATCGTGTTTCAACGGCTGATCCCGCTCTATCAACTCTACGCGCCACACTTGATGAACGACGTTGAGCGCATCGTGCAGCAGTTTTTGACGCACGCGCCCAGCCGATTCCAGAGCAAATGGCGTGCGGCAAACGCTCAGGACGACCCGGTCGAGACCACGTTGCGCCAAGCTGAAGCTGAAGCCGATCCGCAATTCAAAGACGAGCTACTAGCGCAGGTGGCCATTACAGCAGCGCGTCGCGGCCAGATGGACCGTGCCGAGCAGATCACCTTTCGCATTCAAAGCCCCTCGCTGCGCCACGAGACGCACCAACATGTCATAGCAGCCGCGATTGAATATGCTATCTCACAACAACAATGGACTGTGGTCCGACACTTGAGCCAACGGCTCGAAGATCGAATGTTACGCGCCGAGTTATTGACGCGGGCCGCCGATCAATCAGCCGAGCGCCAACAATCAAGCACCTCGCTGGAACTTCTGCTGGAGGCACACCAGCTCATTACGCCGGTTGAGCCGTCACCGCGTCAAGCTGAACTCTTTTTCGACATCGCCACCGCCATGCTTAAAACTGAACCGTCCCGAACCTTTGAACCCGCCCTGGCGGGTATACAAGTCCTGAACAAACTAGAAGCAGCCAGAAAAGAAGCACAAAAAGCGCTAGTAAAGGTCGGCACATTCCTATCTGACCGGCTGGCTCGCCAACAATTGGAAGAGGTGTTCGGACGACTGGGACGCGCCGATTTTGATCGAGCGATCCAAATTGCTACGCAATTACAAAATGTGCACCAGCGAATTATCGCTCAAGCGGCAAGCTGCCGAGAGGCGTTGTTACGATTGACCAAATCAAAGAAATCAAAATCAACCGCTCGAACCGATCAACAATAATGCAATGCTGCTGGCCGGGCGCGCGTCTTATTCTCACGTCGGATCGAGCGTGGGCTACTATAGCGATTTTCAATTGCCTTTACTTGGGGAGCGCCCGCCTTGCGGGCTCATGCGCGCCGCAAGTGTGCGCCCCAGGGTAGATTGATTCGCAAACCGCTCTAAGTCCGTGTTGAGTCATCGGCAACGACCTGCTCACAGCCGCGCCGATGGCATGTCCTGGCCTCTCACGCCGACAGCATCTGTAAAAACAGTTGGTGCACTCGACGATCCTCGGTCAATTCGGGATGAAAGGTTGCCACCAAGCATCGCCCTTGGCGAACCAACACCGGATGTCCTTGATGCTCCGCAAGGACCTCCACACCGGCGCCAACATGCCTGATGATCGGCGCGCGGATGAACACAAGCTCCAACGGCGGCGGGCCGAGCGCCGAACTCATCGTCCAATCAATGAAGCTGTTCACTTGTCGGCCATAGGCATTGCGCTCGACCACAATATCAACGAAACCAAGCGACGGTTGCGCAGGATGCTCTACCTGTTTGGCCAGCAAGATCGCGCCAGCGCACGTGCCGAAAAAAGCGCCGCCACGCTCCAGCAACATGTGCAGTGGTTCGATGAAGCCTTCTTCCGTGAGTAGCTTCAACATGGTCGTGCTTTCGCCGCCGGGTAGAATCAGCCCGCAGACATGCGCCAAGCCATCAGGCGTGCGTACTTCGCGCCACCGCACGCCCATCGCATCCAACACCTTGGCATGCGCAGCAAAATCGCCCTGCAGGGCCAACACGCCCACGCTCAGAGCATCAACGTCTGGTTGTGACATGTGCAATTCCAATCGGGACTGCAGTAGAGAGCGTGATTCACTATTCGCGCGTTTGCAACCGTTCATCCATGGTGCTGAACGATCGCAGATAGCTTTTTCGGGCAGCGCGACTCACCAGCCGCGCGTTTGCAATCGTTCCTCTTGAGCGAGTTTGGCAATATCCAACCCGCGCATGGCTTCACCCAGCTCTTCACTGGCTTCTAAGACAGCCTGTGGATCACGATAATGAGCAGTGGCCTTGACAATGGCGCGGGCACGCGCAGCCGGGTCCGCTGACTTGAAAATCCCTGAACCAACAAACACGGACTCGGCGCCCAGTTGCATGCACAATGCAGCGTCAGCGGGCGTGGCAATGCCGCCGGCAGCAAAATTGGGAACGGGCAATCGCCCATGTTCGGCCACCCAGCGAACCAGCTCGTAGGGCGCGCCGAGACGTTTACTCTCAGCCATCAACTCCTCCGGCGGCAGCACAGTCAACTGACGAATCGCTCCGCACACCGCCCGCAGATGCCGCACGGCCTCAACGATATTGCCCGATCCGGCCTCACCCTTGGTGCGGATCATCGCCGCCCCTTCACCGATTCGTCGCAACGCCTCGCCCAAATCACGCGCTCCACAAACGAACGGAACCTTGAACTGATGTTTGTCTATGTGATGTTCTTCATCAGCCGGCGTGAGAACTTCGCTCTCATCAATAAAGTCAACACCGAGCGCTTCCAACACTTGGGCTTCAGCGAAATGCCCGATCCGCACTTTGGCCATCACCGGGATGGACACGGCGCTCATGATCTCGCGAATCTTCTTGGGCGAAGCCATGCGAGCAACGCCGCCTTCAGCGCGAATATCAGCCGGAACACGTTCCAGCGCCATCACAGCGACGGCGCCCGCTTCCTCGGCAATTACCGCCTGCTCGGCACTGGTCACATCCATGATGACGCCGCCTTTGAGCATCTCGGCAAGACCCACTTTGACGCGGAACGAATCTTGATTCATGATGGATTGTTTCCTCCTTGAGTCAGTGAAGTTCTATATTGATACAAATCTCCCTGTTTGGCAATATCTGTATGCTGGATCGCCGTGCGCAATCTGATTGGTTCGATTTTGGCACAATCGCTTCAGCGGCCTTGGCCGTCAACCGGCCATCGGTCTTGACAAAGACCCATCCAATGAAGTTCACTACCTGCGAGGCCAATTGTGAAACAGTGCCGGACATACTCATCGTGTGAGGAGTTGTTCATGTCGTTCGGGACGACGCGGGAGAAACATCGAGAATGGATCACAGGCGGGAACGCCTGTGACACACAGAGGCAAACAAATCATGCCCGACCACGCATGCGATATGATGACCGATGAGATGAAGCAAGAGCCGATCTGTTTTCAGACTGAGCCCAGTCAGTACCGGCATATCCGGCTCGAAGTCGAAGGAGCTGTGGCACGCATCCTACTGAACGTGCAAGAGGACGGCGGCCTGCGCCCCGGCTACAAGCTGAAACTCAACTCGTACGATTTGGGCGTGGACATCGAATTGGCTGACGCAGTGAATCGCTTGCGGTTTGAGCACCCAGAGGTAGCCGCCGTCATCATCACCAGTGGCAAGGACGGTGTGTTTTCAGCCGGCGCCAATATCTTCATGCTCGGCCAAGCCAGTCATGCGTTCAAAGTCAATTTCTGCAAGTACACCAACGAAACACGACTGGCTATCGAAGAAGCAACCGACGAGAGCGGGCAGGTTTATCTGGCGGCTCTTAACGGTGTGGCCAGTGGCGGCGGCTATGAGCTGGCGTTAGCGTGTCGGGAAATCATGCTGGTGGATGACCGGCGCTCGGCTGTGGCGCTGCCGGAAACGCCGCTGCTTGGCGTGTTGCCGGGCACTGGCGGCTTGACGCGACTGGTTGATAAGCGGCGCGTGCGGCGTGATCGAGCTGATCTGTTTTCTACTCTGGCGGAAGGCATCAAGGGCCAGCAGGCCGTGGAGTGGGGACTCGTTGATGCCGTCTACCCACCGTCGCAGTTTGCCGATGCCGTCATGCAGCGAGCCAAACAACTGGCTGACACGCCACGGCCCCGTCAAGGTATTCGCCTTGAGCCGCTGACGCCGCAGATAAACCCGGATGAGATTTGCTATCGCCACATTCGCCTACGGTTGAACACGAGCTCGCGCGTCGCCGAATTGTGGATCGAAGGTCCACCAGAGCTGCCGGCCATACCGCCAGAGCCGAGTCAGCTTGGCTCCGAGTGGTATCCGCTCCGATTGTTCCGTGAGCTTGACGATGCGCTGTTGCAGCTCCGGTTCAATTACCCGGAGATCAATCTTGTTTTGATCTTCACTCGCGGCGAACTCAACCGCATGATTGCGCTGGATGAACAACTCTCAGCCCATCGAGATGACTGGTTCGTCCGAGAAGTGTTACTGTTGATGCGACGCACGCTGAAACGATTGGACATGACAGCTAAGAGCTTCTTTGCGCTGATTGATGAAGGGTCATGTTTTGCCGGGAGCTTGCTGGAATTGGCATTGGCGGCTGATCGCGTCTACATGCTCGACAGCCCGTCGGTCCAGGTGGCGCTGACCGGGCTGAACGACGGCTTGCTGCCGATGGGCAACGGCCTGAGCCGGCTTGCCACGCGGCTGCTCGGTGAGCCGGAACGGGCGGCGCAGGTGGCGCGCCGGCGCGGCCTGATGGATGCTCAAACGGCCGAGGAGAATGGGATTGCGACTGTCGCGCTCGACGAATTGGATTGGGACGACACGGTGCGGGTCGCCATCGAGGAGCGAGCCAGCCTCTCGCCAGACGCGCTGACCGGCATGGAAGCCAATCTGCGCTTTGCCGGGCCAGAAACACTGGAGACCAAAATCTTCGGGCGACTCTCAGCGTGGCAAAACTGGATCTTTCAACGACCGAATGCGGTCGGGCCGCGCGGCGCGCTGGTCATGTACGGTCAGCCGGGTCGGGCAGAATTCCAATGGGAACGCACCTGAATCATCCGCGAGGCAACCGATGGAAGCGATCCGCAAGCGAAATCCTATAAGCCCAGGGAGAACACGATGACTGTTGCTTATGAAAAAATTCCCAACAATGTGAACCTGGCTGAAAATCGCCGTCTGCAACGGGCACTCGAACAGTGGCAGCCTAACTTCCTTCAATGGTGGCATGAAGTTGGACCCGCCGGCTTCCAACAGGACGAGATCTATCTGCGCACGGCCATCAGCGTGAGCCCCGATGGGTGGGCGCATTTTGATTATGTCAAAATGCCTGAATACCGTTGGGGTATCTTTGTGATTCCACCAACGCCTGATCGCCGTATCGGATTTGGCGACAACCTGGGTCAGCCTGTCTGGCATGAAGTGCCGGGCGAGTTCCGCAAAGAGCTGCGACGCATCATTGTGACACAAGGCGACACCGAGCCAGCCTCCGTTGAACAACAACGATTGCTCGGTCATACGGCGCCGAGCCTCTACGATCTGAGAAATTTGCTACAGGTGAACGTGGAAGAAGGTCGTCATCTCTGGGCGATGGTCTATCTGTTGCATCAATACTTTGGTCGTGATGGACGTGATGAAGCGGAAGACATGCTGGTGCGTCGGGCAGGTCATGCTGACAATCCTCGCATTCTCAGCGCCTTCAACAAGCCGGTCAAAGACTGGCTGGCGTTTTTCTGTTTTGCCATGTTCACCGATCGAGACGGTAAGTACCAACTGGCGGCGCTGGCCGAAAGCGCCTTCGATCCACTAGCCCGCAGCACGCGGTTCATGCTAACTGAGGAAGCGCATCACCTGTTTGTCGGTGAAACTGGCATCGAGCGGGTCGTGCGACGCACTGCCGAACTGATGCAGCAAGACCCGAACCAAGATGCGCGCGCGCAAGGAGCCATTCCGCTGGACATCATTCAGAAGTACATCAACGAGTGGTACTCAGCCTCGCTCGATCTGTTCGGAGGCGAGGATTCCTCCAATGCGGCGACCTACTTTGCCGCCGGATTGAAAGGTCGGTTCCGCGAAAGCGCGCCAGGACTTTACAACGACCACATCGCTCTTGAAGGCGCGTACAGAATTGACGTGCCTGACGAAGCGGGACACATTCGAACCGTTGACATTCCGCTGCGCCGAGCGATGAATCAGATACTGCGCGACGCCTATGTCGCCGATTGTCAACGAGCGATGGATCGGTGGAATCGGATACTTGAAAAGAACAACATTGAAGCTCGACTCTCGCTTCCCTCGCAACGCTTCAACCGGCAGGTCGGCATCTTTGCCGGAGCGCGTTTCTCGCCAACGGGTGAGCGATTGAGCGAGCAACAGTGGCAGGCGCGTTGCTCAGAATGGCTGCCGACCGAAGCTGATTATGCTTATGTGCAATCGCTGATGAAACCGGTCTATGAACGCGGCCAGTTCGCCCATTGGATCGCGCCGCCGGCGCGTGGCATCAACGGGCAGCCGCTTGATTTCGAGTATGTGCGGTTTCACCGAGGATGAACGTCAATCGAACGCTGTGACGGTTGAGCGCCGCCTCCGCTGGCTGTTGGGCAGAGTTTCACCGAGGAGGAATATCAATCGAACACCGTGACCACTGTATAACGGGGGGAATCGCTCGTGAGCGTTGTCACGTTACGACAGGCGAAAATGCCTTCTTGGGTCGTTTGCGTGTTTCGTGGTTGGACTGATCCAGGCCTGCTGATTACCGCGCTTGGTGAAAATGCCTTTTCGGGTCGTTTGTGTATTTCGTGGGCTATTTCCTGAGGATCGTGGATTGAAAGCTAAAAAGTTCAACATTGAGCAGCTCGCCTGCCGGTAAACTCTCGTCTGCTTGAGTACGCATGCGCCAACCTGAACGGTGAACCATGAAACAGAAGCAAAGTTGAATCGAGTGTCTTTTCATGTAAGCAAGGAGGTTGATCAATGTTGCACCGCTTTGTACGGTGAACCATGAAACAGAAGCAAAGTTGAATCGAGTGTCTTTTCATGTAAGTAAGGAGGTTGATCAATGTTGCATTGTTGTTCTCAATCTATCATTCGGCTTGGTATCGCGCTTGGTGTGGTCGGTGTTCTGTTTTTTGTATCTGCGATGACGGCTGTGTCAGGTGGTCGTTATCAAGGTGAGCGGCGGGCTGAAGTTCAGGGTTTTTCAACGCCAGAGAGTGTCTCGGTTGGTCCGGATGGTCTTTATTATGTCTCCAACATCGGACGAACGAACCGCGATGGCGATGGCAGTGTAAGTGTGATCGTCGGCGATCCATTTGCTGGGACGGCGACGGTCAGCGAGTTAGCAACGGGTCTGGATAATCCGACGGGAACGGCATTCGTGGGAACCGAGCTATTTGTCGCTGATGGCGCGCGTGTATGGAAGATCGAAACAGCCCAGCCAAGACGCGGTCAAAAAAGCGTCTTTCTAGCCCCTGAGGCATTTCCGCGCCGACCGGCTATGCTCAATGACATCGCTGTTGACGCTGCTGGTCATTTGTACATTTCTGACACGGACCTCGGTGTGATTTTCAAAGCGAGCTTGATGGGGCAAGTTTCGCTGTTTCTGGACACCGGTCCGATGAATCCGCTTCGCATGCCCAACGGGGTCATCGTGGACAGTGAAGGCCTGATCAGCGGCGTCGCTGGCAGCCTGCTGGCCGTTGGCATTACGGGTGGCAATCTGGTAGCGATTGCGCCGGAGGGCGGTTCGGGGCGAGTCATTGCCAGCCGTTTTGGACTGACGATTGGCGATGGATTGGCGTTTGACCGCCGTGGACGACTGTATATTGGCGACTTCATCGGACGAGTCTACCGTATGAGGACTGATCGTAGTATCGAGCGAATTCTGACCGGTTTGACAACACCGGCTGACCTGACGGTTGATCAACGGAGAAACTGGCTGGTGATTCCCAGTTTCACTGGCGATAGGGTTTTGTTTATCGAATTACAAGACCCCATGTAGGCAGGGGGAGTAGAAGTCATTATCTAACTGGCAGGAACGCTCTTCAGAGCGCGATAGATCAGGCCCTGGAGGGATTCTTGGTTTTGCAGGGCGTAGGCGAAGATTACCTGTGACAAGATTTACGACGGCATTCTGCAAGATGTGAGCAGGTGGAAAGACAGGGCGATTCCTGACTTTATCTTGGAGTGCGCCGGCAGAGCCAAGCGGCGACGGCGCTCCTCTGAAAATGGCTCACGAAACACACGAAGCTCACGAAAGAATTGTCTTTTCATCCTTCGTGCCCTGCGCGGAGCCCCTGGGCGGTTCCTGCGGAATCCCATTCCATGATCACACGTCGGGCTCAGGTCGTCAGGCGGGATGGTGTTCAAGACCAACACCCACAAAAAGAGCCTCACCTGGCTCGGCGTGCGATCATGGCGCGCAGCCTTTTGATGGACGCGACGGCGCGCACGATTGAGCTGGGGTTCACCGAGATGGTGCGCCTCAGTCCAGACCGGGATCGTCGCCCCAGTGAAACGATCACACCTGCACGGCGAACGTGAGACGTTGCTGCTGGACGAGCCGCCTGCAAGGCCGCGAGGAGATCAAATGGCTCTCCCGTTTTGGTCCGCAGTTTCAGATAATGAGCGATGATGCGCAGCACCAGATGGGCGCCGCGCTGACACGTGGCGACCAGTGCCGCCGCTTTGGCATCGTGATGATCAGCCACATCAGATCACCCGCTCCCCACTCAAACACCCTCAGACTCTCACCAGTGTGTACGTCGCTGAGCGCGAGTTGCCAGAGCTGTCGAGCCATGGAATCAGAGGCCAGATGCCGGCGATAATCGGTCGTGTGTCGCACCTGGTCCACTGATGGCCGAGCCATCGAAGATGAGCAGCCGCCAGCCCTGGGCCGAGGCCAACCCTGAGCCTGTCGGCAGCATTCGGCCACGATCGCTGCCGGCCACGCTGGGCACGCGCCAAGCGTTGTCGCACCGCTTCATCGCTGAAGCGGTCTGCCGCTGTCGGCGCAGATGGCAGCCATCTCCGGCACCAACAAGTCGGCCGTTCTATAGAGCAACACCAGTTACAACATTCATCGGCCGCGCGAACCTGTCGGGCGCGGCTGAAAGCTCCATGCGTGCGTGCCAGTTGTTCGGTCTCCAGCGCCAACTCTTGCTTCAATTGCATGAGCGTGCTACTGATTTCTCTCTGTGGCCTCAGTCTTCCCTGCTTTTTGGAATCTAGTAAAAGACTGCATGCCACATTTTTCAATCTGGACCCTTATCTTGGCGCATACGGGAGGAAACCCATGAGGGCGCAACCACTCACACGTCGCACACTGTTAGGCAGAGTCTTGATCCTTCTTATTGCATTTGCCGTGGTCGGAGGCCCAGCTCCACCGGGAGTTTTCCCGCGAACGCCGGAGCGAGCCTCGTCTCTTGTCATCATCAACGGAGCAATCATTGCAGGAGATGGTCGTCCCGCTTTTCGTGCGAATCTGCGCATCGAAGGGGATCGCATTGCGCGCATCGGACGATTCGAGCCAAAACCGGACGAGGATATTCTCGACGCCAGGGGTTTAATCGTCGCGCCGGGATTCATTGATCTGCATAACCATTCGGATCGAGGGCTGGAGAGCGAGCCGACGGCCATCAGTCAGATCTCCCAGGGAATCACCACGATCGTCGTGGGACAGGATGGTAGCTCGGCATGGCCCGTTGGCGAGTTTCTCGCCGAGCGGGAGAAGCGTCCCTCAGCCGTCAATCTGATCACGCTCGTCGGTCATGCAACGGTGCGACAGCAGGTGATGGGCCAAGACACTGGGCGTCCGGCTACCGATGCGGAAATTGCCGCCATGGCCGATCTCGTCGAACAAGCGATGCGCGAGGGCGCGTTTGGCCTCTCCACCGGATTGGAGTACGACATCGGCCATCCCAGCACGACCGAGGAAGTGATCGCGCTCGCTCGACGAGCTGCTCGTCAGGGCGGCATCTACGTGAGCCACATCCGCGATGAAGGCGACAGAGTGTTCGAGGCGCTCGATGAAGCCCTTCGCATCGGGCGCGAGGCCAAGATTCCCGTTCACATCTCCCACATCAAGCTGGGGACGGTGAGCGTTTGGGGCAAAGCTCAGAAGGCCGTCGCCCTCATCGTGCGCGCCCGCCATCAGGGACAGGATGTGACCGCCGACTGCTATCCCTATGACGCTTGGTCTTCGACCATCACCGTGCTCGTCCCCAGTCGCCGTCATACAGATCGTGCTGCTGTGGCCAAAGGCATCGCCGACGTCGGCGGAGCGGCGAACGTACTGGTGACCAACTGCCACGCTCATCCCAATTACGAAGGGAAAACGCTCCTGGAGATCGCCCGCGAACATAATACAACGCCGGTTGACATCTATATGGAGATCGTCCGGGACGGCGGAGCGAGCGTCGTGTGTCGCTCGATGAAGGAATCTGACATTCGCGTCTTCTATCGTCAGCCCTGGGTGATGGTGGCCAGTGACGGAGGGATCGGGATGCGCCATCCGCGAGCTGCGGGCGCGTTCCCGCGCGTGCTGGGCGAGTACGTGCGCACGCGTCGTTGGCTCCGACTCGAAGAAGCGATCCGCAAGATGACGTCAGCTCCGGCAGCTCGATTGGGACTGAAGGATCGCGGCCTTCTGGCCGAAGGCATGAAGGCGGATTTCGTCATCTTCGATCCACAACGGGTGAGCGATCGCTCAACGTTTCGCGAGCCGCATCTGCTCTCAGTCGGCATCGAGTACGTGTTCGTCAACGGCGTGCGCGTCTGGGAGAAGGGTCGCGCAACCGGTCATCTCCCCGGCGTCGTGATCCGAAAATAGCCTGCTCAACGACGTGAAACAACGCCCCATTGTCACCGTTTCTCAAATGGCCAGGGGAGTTATATGCTCACTGAAGAGGTGACATGAGCATGGAGATGCGCCATTACAAATTTGATCGGATCACTTTCGATCCAGAAAATGTTTCGGAAAGCCTTGCATCCGTGGGCTGAGGAGGCCGGTCGCTTCAATTGTCAGCTACTTGAGTTCGGGAATGACTGTGGACGAGATGCCGAGAGTCGCCTGAGTTAGAGCGAGAAGACATCTACCAGGCGTTAGACTATACCGTATGGGTAAAGAGCAGGTAGTGCCCTTGGAAGAGACGGCAGCCAAGTGAAATTTTTGTTGAATATGAATGTGCCGCGGCAGTTGTGGTCGGCGGTTGATAGCTGAAGGCTATGAGTGTCGGCACGTGGCCGATACGGGAATGGCTCAAGCAAGTGATGTCGTAATGTACAAGAGGCCAGAACAAATAAGGAAATCATCGTGGGACATTCTTGAAGCCGGCAAAAGACACGCTATCGGCCGAAAAAGCGTTTACAGACTGAATGAACACTCAGCATTGCCAAATGGTGATGCATGGGTGAGAAAAGCGTTACTAAATGAGGTGTTAATGATGTCCCTGCTGACATCCCCATCACTAACTCGATATTTGAGGAGCTGAGTCGCTACCGGGACTATGAAGAAGGATACCCGATGGTGGCCGAGGGTTAGTCTATGCCAACTCTTCAATCATCATCAGTCTGCCGGTCAGCGCAAAAATAGATTGTGGTTCTCAAGCGTTTTGTATTATGATGAGGCCGCCTCGGCCCGATATGATACGGAGGAGTTACTGATGTCGCCCATGACGATGTGCAGAAACGATGAAGATGGCTCACAGGCGGGAACGCCTGTGCCACATTCTCACAGGAGTTGGCATGTTGCAGCAACGCTCAAAAACGATGAGAAATAAACCACCGATAACACCGATTCTTGCAGACAAAAACATCGTGGCAATCTGTGAAATCTGCGGCTCTTCTTGGAGAAAGAGATAGTGGCACGATTCTGCCGAAAATGTGGAGCAGCCCTCATCGAAGGAGCCCGCTTTTGCCGACAATGCGGAGCTCCGACCGGTTCGTTCAGTGCGACTCCGCCAGAGCCTTCCCCAACTGCACCAGCCTCAGTGGACCGGACAGAACCGATGACTAACCTCCTCTCCCCCACCGGCGACGTACCTTCGGCACAGTCCCAAGCACCGACGATCAGGACTGGCGACGTACCTTCGGCACAGTCCCAAGCACCAACAATCAGGACCGGCGACATACCTTCGGCACAGTCCCAAGCAGCGACCCTCAAGCTCGAACTTCCCAAGAAAAGATCATTCATCAAGCTGATCAGCGGCGCAATACTGCTAGTGATTGTTGGCGTCGGCGCGTTCTATCTCGGCTCACAATGGAACAAGCCGCCGCGTGAAAACCAAGGCTCCATCACGACGCCTGTCAGCTCTGACGCCGCAGAGCCAACAACGTCAGGTCAAGCTCGAACAGGCACGCCTGACACAACCGCTACAACCCAACCAGCCGCTTCTCAACCGACGACACCTACTCATCCCAACGCGCCGCCTACGACATTGCGCGAACAACCAACAGCTTCATCACAACCTGCTCACCCACCTGAGAAAAGAAGAACAACCGATGCCCCGCCGACTGCAACAGAATCGCCAGTTAAGGCAAAAACAAAATCAACCACGTCGGCCAAGGAATACTATGATCAGGGGATTGAAGACCTGAATGCCGGTCGCTACGACGCCGCATTAGAAAAGTTTGAACAGGTCAAACGCTTGAGCCCCGATAACAAGGATGTCTACTACCTGATTGGCCAGGCGTATCATAAATCAAAACGACTGGCTGAAGCGTTGCGCGCTTATGAACAGTGTACGTCCGGTCCCTATGCCAGCCTCGCCGCGCAGCATGTCAAGGCGCTGAGCAAGCAGCTTAAAAAGTCCAATTGAAGCCGGCGCTCAACAAGCCATGGAATTTGTGGCTCTCGATTTTTTGCCGCACTTGAGACTTGCCGCACGAATTGATCGCAGCAGTGCTCAGGGCGAATCCTGTTATCGGCCCAGAACTCCTTCGAGGCTGCTTGCTGCACCAATTGATCGGCGCAGCCCCCAAGCAAGACGATCCTACCAATTGCGTGTGGAAAAATCCTTGTTCATTGCAGAGCGGCTGCGGAGCCCACCTGTAAATCCACGATCCGCGTTCGGCCATTGGTATCACATCGGTCACCTGGCGTAGTAGCCAGCGCGTGTCCGCACCGATAGGTTTTTGTCTTTGGTTTTCACTTTGATCCGTCGCCAACTTCCGTCACGACGGGTGTTGCTCGGATAGTAGCCGAGCGTGTAAATGGCCCGCAATTCGGATGCGACCTGCTGATACGTTTGATCCAAGTCCTCCAATCGCGCGGCATAAAACATCATGCCACCGGTGATCTCGGCCATCATTCGCAATCGCTCGCGAGCGATGCGGTAGGCTTCAGGCGATTCATTGAGGTACTTGTAAACGACCTCTTGCTCCGTGTCCAAATAGATGGGAAAGGTGGTAATGTCAGATTCCTCCAGGCGGGTTAACAACTCTTCAAAGCTCACAACGGTGGGAACGAGATTGAATTCACTGATCGAATTATCCACGCCATCAGATAACACCACCATTGCATTGCGCTGGCCCTCAGTTCCTTGGAACACCTCGTTAATGACCTGATAGACAGCTTCGTACAAGGCCGTCCGTCCTCTATCTATGCTCATTTGCTGAATGCGTTCTCGGAGCATCGCGCGGTCGTGAGTCAGCGGCGAGATCAATTTCGCCTGATGTGTGAAGGCCACAACGGCAACGCGATCCTGAGGACTCAGGATGTCAATGAAGCGAATGGCCGCTGCTTTGAGCACCTCCGCTTTTTCACGCATGCTGCCGCTCAGGTCGAGCACCAACGCTAAGTTAATCGGGGCTGAGTGAGGCGAAAAAAAAGCGATCTGCTGAAGCACATCATCCTCGAAGACCTGAAAGCTGGACTGGGTTAATCCAGCGACAGGTTTACCTGAGCGATCACGAACGATGAGATTCAAATTCACCAGCTCGCTATCCAGCACGAGCACATCTTCATCGGCTGAGATAGCCGATGTTCCTGATTGAGTGCCAGCACGTGTCGCGCCGCGCGACATATCTTGAGCCTCAGCTTGACTGGCTTCGTTTCGCGAGCGGAGCACCGGCTCAGAACGACGGTTGGTAGAGGATTGCCGTCCGGGCAGCCCTGCATCCGGGCGTGTACGCGATGATTGCTTCTTTGGCTCGTCAAAGACATCATCCTCATCGCGGCGTGGCTTCTGCCTTGTTTCACGATCGGGGTTGAAGAAGGGGTCCTCATCGAAGATAGCAAACGGGTCACGGTCTGATGAGCGAGGTCGTCCTGGCGAGGAGCGTCCCGCCTCCGCGCCCAACGGCGGGATGACGCGCACTCCGACGCCCATTGAACCTTCCGACATAGTTTTTGTATCGCCGTCAACTTTGATCGGGCCAACGCCTGAACGAGCGTCATCAGCGCCACGCTCTCGACTTCCGACAATCCGGCTGGACGTGCCCGCGCCCGACGTGGGCGTTGCATGAGGCCGGTTTGCCTGAGTTGCATCCCGGTGGTCAGTGTCGCGCCAGGCTCCATCCGATGAGGCCGCTGGAGCCGATCGCGCTTCTTGCACATGGCTCTTGCCAATCCGCACGTTGCAATTGCGCGGCGCATAAACCGTCAGATCAATTCTGACGTCAGCGCTCGACGGACGGCACCCTACGACAATCGTTGATTCACTGGCTGCGATGCTCAGCTCTGAAAAGAAAACAGGTTGTCCAGCCGGGCTGATCTTTTCCGCTTTGACGTGAACGTAATGCTCATTCCACGTTTCTACCTGAACGCGGCCCGACGGATTATCAATTTCAACTGTGCCTCCCGGCAGAATCTGAAAACTCTGCTCGAATGCAGGTGGCTTCTGCGAACTGGCCCAAGCGACTCCCCCCACCATAGACACGAGGACCATAGACAAACAGCGCCATAAAAATCTTCGCTTCATGTTCTCTCCTCCTCCTTTTCCAAATAGTACCAAGACCGGTACTCGCAGTATCTTGAGAGGTTCGGCTGGATTTTACGGATATGTGCGCCGACTGTCAAGAAAAACGCTGAAGAACGAGCACACATCAGATGCCATCAGGTCGGGGATTTGCAAGTCAGCAGAGTTTCCCCGATGAGCCGAGGCTCGCCACGAATCATGCGAAGGACTCACGACGGAGACACGGAGAGGCTCAGTTGGCCCGCCTCTGTGTTCTTAGTGTCTCTGTGAGGAAATAGTTTTCCCAAGAGTCGCCCATGTGCTCCGCGCTCGCCACGAACGATGAAAATCAATTCTTTCGTGAGCTTCGTGTGTTTCGTGGGCGATTTCCAGGAGAAAGCGCCGTCGCCGCTTCGCTCTGCCGGCGCACTCCAAAGAGTCAGGAATCGTCCATGTGCTCCGCGCTCGCCACGAACCATGAAAAAGGTTATTTGCAGAGCATGCGTTTTGGAGTGCGGCGGCAAGCCCGCAGGGCGCGACGCCGCTTTGGCCCGGTGCGCAGTGTCAGGACAGAAAGCGCCGTCGCCGCTTCGCTCTGCCGGCGCACTCCAAAAAGTCAGGAATCGCTCTAATGCAACAGCACGCCACGAAGAATGAAAATGGTTATTTTTAGAGGAGTTGTTTATGTCGTCCGGGACGACGCCCAGAAACGATGAAATACACCACAGGCAGGAATGCCTGTGCCACTTTTTGTGAGGAGTGACTGCCTGGGTTACGAGGGGCTGGCAGCGATGGCGCGAAGGCTGCATGCTAAGAGCTGAGGCCGTCTAAGAGCTGATCGTTTTGCGATGAGATAATGAAGAGCAAACATCCATTGGTCGTCCACACTTCTTCATCTATGCTATCGGGCATATTGTGGATGTAGTCGCCTGCTTGATATGCTCGTTCCCCGAAATGAACATCGCCCTGAATCACATAGCAAATCTCTGTGTCATCATGCCGGTGAGCCGGGTAACGAGCGCCGGGAGCCATTTGGATGAGCATGGTCACTGCCTGTCTCTTTTCGTCCACGAATAAGTTTTTGGCAAAGACGCCGGGATAGCCGGTCTCCAGCCACCGGCCTTCGTTGGCCCGAACTTCCCACCGGCCGGTCGGCGTCGGAGGGGAAGCTTTCCATTCCTTCCAAATTTGCCGCCCGCTCGATCTCCAACTTTTTGTCTGACGCTGCTCAATCCGTTGCATGAGACGATCTCGCAGATGGGCCGGTGGTTGCACCGGCGGAGCGGCCAGTCCAAGCTCACCGACCAACTGGTTCAATCGTTCAAGCTCCGACTGGCATTGGCCACATCCGGCCTCCAGATGGGTTTCAAACGCGCGACGTTCGGCTTCATTGAGAGCACCCAAGGCGTAAGCCGCCGCGAGCTGATGAATCTCATGTTGTGCACGATCACCGTTCATGCCTGAAGTCCTTCTTGTAATGGAAGAAGCCATTCCCGCAGCTTCATCATGCCCGACCGGATGCGCGTCTTCACAGTTCCCAGTGGCTCTCCCAGATACTGGGCAATCTCCGCGTGCGACATGCCATGAAAATAGGCCAGCTCAACCGCCTGGCGCTGATCAGGATTCAAGCTGCGCAAGGCTTCTTGCACAAGCTGGCGTCGCTCTACGGTCAGAGCATCCTCTTCAGGGCTGGCCAACGTGGAGGTGAAATAATGCGCCTCGTCTAAGGATTCTTCACGATGGCGTTGGCGTTTGGCCACACGAAGACGATCAATCGCGCGGCTACGAGTCAACATGGTCAACCAGACCAAAGGGGTTCCCCGTTGAAGGCTATAATCACCGGCTTGCCGCCAGACTTGTTCGTAGACATCCAAGGTCACTTCTTCTGCTTCTCCTGGATCACCCAAAATTCGTAAGGCCAAACCATACACGAAGCGGCTCGTTCCATCATAGAGTTGACCGAGCGCCACCTGATCCCCTGCTGCGATCTGGCGAATCTGTAACGTCCATAGCTGCTCCTGAACGCCACGCTCAACCACTTGTCCCACAGCCTCCATTATCCATCGCTCCAACCCCAGCAAAATACGTCGCAACTTGGCCAATTGGATTTCTTCAGGAATCAAAGAGACAAAAACGCTCACCGCGCCATACGAATCCGATGATTGTCCAAGTCGGCAATCAGCAGGAGTCCGCCGCGGCCAGCAGCGACATCGCGTGGTCCTCTGATACTCGCCTCAGTGGCCGGACCGCCATCGCCGCTAAAACCATCTTGCCCATTTCCAACGACTGTCTGGATGCGCCCGTCCAACTCAACCCGCCTGATGCGATGGTTGCCTAGGTCAGCGATGAGAATGCGGCCCACTTGATCAACATCCACGGCGCGTGGGAATCGGAGCTTCGCTTCGACTGCTAAAAGTCCATCGCCGTTATACCCTTCCTCGCCATCTCCGGCGACGGTTACGATCACGCCATCAGGGCCGACCCGTCTGATGCGATGGTTATCCATGTCGGCAATATAGAGGTTGCCGTGTTTATCAAGAGCGACGTCGCGAGGCCGATTCAATTGTGCCATGACGGCTGGACCGCCATCGCCGCTGTAGCCGCCGATTCCATCACCGGCCACGGTTGATATTTTTCCTCCGACGGTAAACTTACGGATTCGATTGTTGAACACATCGGCCACATAAACATGACCCCTGGTATCAACGGCTAGACCAACCGGGCGCGCGAACATGGCTTCTGTTGCTGGACCATTATCTCCGCCAAATTCTTCGCTGCCATTTCCAGCAACCGTTGTGACAATGCCGGCTGCATCAACCATGCGGATGCGGCCATTGAGCGTATCGGCGATAAACAGGTTGCCCTTCGAGTCTAGTGCTATACCAAGCGGCTGATTCAACTGGGCATTGGTTGCCAAGCCACCATCACCGCTATAGCCCGGCCGACCTGTTCCAGCCACCGTTGTGATGATGCCGTTGGTATCAACGCGACGAATGCGATGGTTGCGCACATCGGCGATATAGATATTCCCCTGCGCATCAATAGCCACGGCGGCGGGAGCATTTAAGTGCGCCTGCACGGCTGGCTGACCATCGCCATTAAATCCGGGGATACCGGTTCCGGCCACAGTCTGAATGATCAATTCCTGCGCCGACCATGCCGACACACCCGCGCCCACGCAGCACATCATCGCCGTTAATCGCCACATCCACCAATTCACTGCACGCATGAGCCATTTCATAAGCCACATTGTCATATAACACTGTCTTGAAGCATGGCAGGTGGACAAAAACTGCATCCACCTGTCATGAGCTATGTGCACGACTCCATAAGAAGAGGGAGGCCGATTGTTATTCAGGAACCACCTGACCGCGAATTTCGCCCGGCGGATTCAGCGCTGTATGGATATTCAAATAGAGCTCGCCGGCCAATAGAGCCTTCAGCAGTGTTGGCGTTAACGGCTGAGTTTGAACCGTACTGCGCCAGACACCGGAAGCCGTTCCGCCAACGAATTCGGAGCCAATATCTCTCACCACTGGACCTGTAGCACCAACGGCTCCGCGATGGAAATGGGCAGCCGCAATCGGACCACTCAGTCCATCAACAGTGATCTCGAACAAGAGTTCAACGCCGCCATTGGCCGCCGTCCGCAGCGTCATGGCTGCGGTGCCGCTTGGTGTTCCCGTGACGGTCGGCGGTGGCACTTCCTGAGCCACATTCAGCTCAGCCTTGAAGCTCCGAGTCGGGTAGACTTGACCGCGAATTTCGCCTGGCGGATTCAACGCTGTGTGAATGTTAATGTACAAGTCTCCTGCCTTGAGTGCTGCCAGCAGCGCCGGCGTCAATGGTTGTGTCGTGTCTGAACTGCTCCACGTGCCAATCGCCGTGCCTCCGGTGAAATTGAGGTCCTTAACAACTGGCCCTGTCCGACCCGCTTCTGCTTGGTGAAAATGGGCGGCACGTATCGGTCCACTCAATCCGGTCACCGTGATACTGTAGGCCAGTAGAGCGCTGCCATCAGGGTTCTCCGTGAGCTTCATCGTGGCCGTGCCTGTGGCTACGTTGTCACCCGTCGGAGCGGGAATTTCTTGGGCTTTGTTCAAACGGGCAGTAAACACCGTTTGAGCATCAGCAGTGGAATGAAATGCGAAAAACGAAACGACGCCTGCCACCAAAACAGCAAGCTTCATCCTCATAGTTCGACTCCTCCTTACAAAGTATTAGCGTTGATCGCTGGCGGCTATTATTCACATGCGTGGTTGAACCGTCAACCAATGAGACGATTTCCTACAATTTTTACAAGCAACTCATCGGCGTTCCAGTAAGGCGACCAATTCCAGATGCGGCGTGTGAGGAAACAAATCAATCGGGGTGATCTGCAAAACGTCATACCGCAATTGTAATGTTTGCATATCGTCGCGAAAGCTCGCCGGATTACAAGAAATGTAAATGACCCGCTGCGGGGCAAGCTGATTGATCTGTCGCGCCACTTTGGGCGAAAGCCCGGCTCGCGGTGGGTCCACCACAAGCGCATCAACGGATTCCCCGACCCACTCGCGCAATTGTTTGGCTTTGGCGCATCGGAAGACGGCATTCCGGATATGATTGGCCGCGGCATTCTCGCCGGCCATACGGATTGACTCCGCGTCGAAGTCCACACCCACGACGCTGGAAAACAGGTGGCTCAGCGCCAATCCAATCCCGCCACTGCCACAAAACAAATCAATCAACACTCGGCGGTGAGCGAAGCTCGCAGCCAGCTCGCGGACGCACTGGTAGAGCCGCTCAGCGCCAAACGTGTTCACTTGCAGAAACGATGTGGGTGATACATGAAAGAAGAGTTCGAGAATTTGTTCACGGATGGTAGGGCGTCCTCGCAATAATTCATACTGTTCACCTAGCGCGGCGTCGCCAACCGATTGCCGCGAAGCAAGCCAGAGCGACGTGACAGCCGGTTCCGATTCGGTCATGGCGATGAGCTCTGCCCTGACGCGGGCCAATGCCTCTTGAAACCCGATCGGGTTCACAACCAGACAGACAAGAATCTCACCGGTGCGCTTCCCTTCCCGGAGCACCAGATGACGAAAGAAGCCCTGATGATTGCGCTGGCGGTAACAGGGTAACTTGGTCGCAAATGCCCATTGTTTGATCATCGTATAAACGTGATTGGCTGTCTCAGAAAGAAACGCGCTGCGGTTCAGATCAGCCACCTGCCAGAATTTCCCCCGCCGATGGAAACCAAGCGCCGGACGATCCTGGGCGTCGTACCCGAAGGAGAATTCCATTTTGTTTCGATGGCCGACGATACGCGGACTCGGCACAATCGCCCGGATGAGCGGTCCATAAGCCTGGCCTAGCGTCTGCCGCGCCATCTGGCTCTTTCGTAGCAATTGCTCGTCATAAGGGAGAGCATGCCACGGCGCGACGGCCTGTTCTGCTTCTTCAATTATCAATGGACTGTCCTGTTGACCAGCCAATGACATGGTTTTGCTCCGCATTGAAAGCCGGAAAGTCTAGCATGAAAACAAATGCTTGTCCGTCGGTGGACGTCGTTGCCAAACAACCGAGTTCGTTGTAAAACCTGAAGCTTTGTAAGGAGAGGAACGATGACTGAAAAGAAACAAACGGATCGCCGGATTCGCACGCTGCTCACGCGATTGCAGAAGGCTTACCCGGATGCGCGATGCGCATTGAATTTTTCCAATCCGCTTGAACTGCTGATTGCGACTATCTTGTCGGCACAATGCACGGACGAGCGCGTCAATCAGGTCACAGCGACGCTGTTCAAGAAATATCGAACAGCCGCAGACTATGCCAATGCGCCGCTCACGGAGCTTGAGCGTGACATCCATTCGACGGGCTTCTATCGCAACAAAGCGAAAAGCATCAAAGCGGCGACGCAACGCATTGTGGAGGAATTCGGCGGCCAAGTGCCGCGCACGATGGACGAGCTGCTGACGCTCCCAGGCGTCGCGCGGAAGACAGCCAATGTCGTCTTGGGCACCGCCTTTGGCATTCCAACGGGCGTCGTGGTGGATACGCATGTGGCGCGGCTGGCGCAACGGCTTGGGCTGACGCGACAGAACGACCGGGATAAGATTGAACAAGACCTGATGCAGATTCTGCCCCAGGACGAATGGATTGATTTTGCGCATCGCTTAATCGAGCACGGTCGGCGAGTCTGCAAAGCCCGCAAGCCGCTTTGCGCAGAATGCGTCCTGGCCGATATTTGCCCATCACGAGAACAGTTTCTTGGGTGAGAAGACGAGTGCTTCGTCAACAGCTCTTGACTCATGCTTGCGCGTGTTGATTCAACCTAACTGCACGCATGATGGATGGCGATGACTGCATTGCTAACGTGCCTTCGCAGTATATTCTTTGAAGCCGTTTCCACTGAACGACATCAACGGCTGCCACTGACCGGACGCATTCTTCTGCCAGAGCTGACCTGTGTATTGAGCTGTCTGCTCGTAGATGATCGGCTCAGGCAGCGGGAACGGCAGTCGCCCTCGAAGCGGATGAGTGTTGATCGCCCGTATCGTCAGCGCCACACGGATGGCCTCATTTTCTGCTCGAAATGTCGTCTCGATAGGATATTGCTTGCGATTGATCGCATCATACGCCCAACGAGTGTGAGTCAGTTCATACTCCTTTTTTGTGAAGATGTTCCTCTGGCCTTGCACGTCAACGCTGGCAACGCCAACCGGCTGGCCGATGAAATCGCCAATCTCAAGCGCCAACCCCGGCTCAGAATATTGTGCCCAGTTCCACAAAGCATTGGTGAAGTTCCACTCTCCCCAATTATGGTCGTGGTAGCCAGGAGCGCGAATTTGATACACCTGACCATCCAGTTCAATCTGACCGGTGACGTCGGCCCGAGGCATGTAAATAAGCCAGCTCATCTGTTCCCACGGAAACCGCCCAACGTTCATTCGATTGGCTGCATACCAGGGGGCACTCTGCGAGATGTAAAGCAGGTCCCATTTGAGCCGAGCGTCGCGGCTGGCCCCAACGATGCGATATGAACCGCCATCAATCACGCGAATCGTGTTCGCCTCGATTTGCACATCGGCCTTCTCATACGACGCCGTAAACTGCTCAGGCCGATATATGTCAACTTTGCTGACAACCCCTTGTGATGTATAGACCACGCCAACAACCTGCACGAGGCTCGGCCCCGGCCGCTTTTCCGGATTCGCGACGAAATAGGCGAAGATGCCTTGCAGGTCTTGTATCGTGTCGTAGAAGTTAAAATACCACCACTCGATATAACGATTGTCGTGTTTCCCATCAGCGAATTCTCGGTAATGGTAAGCGTCATCAGCGAGCGATACATCCTGGGCCGGCGCGAAGAATGCAGGTTCTACGGCACGGCCAAATGATAAAACCATCAGGACCGATAGTAGCAGGAGCTTCATTCCGATTTTGTGCATGTTCCCTCTTGCCTCACTACGAAAGACCGGACGGAAGCCGTAGCAGGAGCTTCATTCCGATTTTGTGCATGTTCCCTCCAGTCCCCTCTCCGTGGAGTGGGACGCTTTGATTCAGAACGCGATTTCTCATGATTCGATCAATCAACACCAGGGCTGCCATGCGAGCAGTTTTATGGTTGTGGTAGATTGCAGCGCGTCGGCCCACGTGCAATCTTGAGGGACGAACAGCCCTGCCTAAAACGGACTGGAAAGCCAGCATGATGGCAGTTCGACGTGGTTGTTCGACCATGCTGGTACTGGCTCCCGGACTTGAACCGGGGACCTCCTGATCCACAGTCAGGCGCTCTGACCAACTGAGCTAAGCCAGCACCGAATCGCCGCATATTGTAACGAGGCAGGTTCGCTTCCACAAGAGAACCGACGAGACTGTCAGCAAACCAGCGAGCGATCAAATCCCCGTCGGTCGGCGCCGATGCCAATCTGTCTGAGCCTGATATGCATTGGCGATTTGTAGCAATTTCCTTTCGGTGAACGCCGCGCTCATGAATTGAATTGCTGTCGGTAATCCGGCCTGACCGAAACCGTTGGGAACAGTCAGGGCTGGCACGCCGGCCGCATTGCCGGCTGGAATCACGGCTGGACCGCCGCCGACGCCGGGATACGCTTTGTCAAAATCAACACCGATGGGATAGGCCACGGTGGACCGCGTGGGCGCAACGAGCGCGTCGAATTGACTGAGCCGCTCATGCAACGCGCGTCGCAATGGCCCGCGCAACCGCATCGCTTGTAGATAGTCTACGGCTAACACCATCATCCCAGCATATCCGCCAATGCGATCTCGCTTACATTGGAGTTGTTGGAGTCCGCCACTCTCAATCAGGTCGAGAAAGGCGCTGCTGCCTTCGGCATCCACGATGGTGCTGACAATCGGGCCATAGGGGAAATCCGGCAGCTCAACGTCGCGCTCTATGATAGAAAATTGCTCGAGAACCCGAAGAGCTTCTTCAAAATTTTTGGCGACTTCGGGCTGAACTCTGTCAGTCACGCCTTTGATGACGCCCAGTTTGAAAGGCTTGGCAGACGGGCGCGGCGCCGCATTGACCGAGTAATGAAACTGGCGTTTGACTGACGATGGATCGCGAGGATCATAGCCGGCGATGGCGGCCAGCACCAGGCCGCAGTCATCGGCGGTGCGGCACATCGGGCCGAGCTTATCCAGCGTCCATGCTAACGCCATCGCGCCATGTCGGCTGACCAAGCCATACGTGGGCCGCAAGCCGCTGATGCCACAAAAGGCCGCGGGCGTCAGGATCGAACCAGATGTTTCCGACCCGATGGCAAACGCGACCAAACCAGCCGCCACGGCTGCGCCCGATCCACTCGATGAGCCGCCACTCCAGTAGTCTAGATTCCACGGCGTGCGCCCCGGTCCGGTGAATGACGCATCGGCGTTGTTGTACCCCATGCCGCCGGCTAATTCAACCATCGCGAGCTTGGCAACCAACACAGCGCCGGCTTCTCGCAAGCGCGTGATCACCGTCGCATCGTAATCAAACACCTGCTGGCGGAACGGCGCAGCGCCCCAGGTCGTCGGGATGCCTCTGGTGGCCAGCAAATCTTTTGCGCCATACGGAATGCCGTGAAGGGGACCGCGATAGCGACCACGCACGATTTCGCGCTCGGCAGCGCGCGCCTGTTGCATGGCCAACTCTTCGGTGATCGTCACGACAGCCCCCAGTTTGGGGCCAAGCTGCTCAAGCCGACCCAGGTAGGATTTTGCTAGCTCAACCGGAGAAATCTGGCGCCGACGTAGCAATTGCCCTAACTCACGAACGGATAAAAAAAGAACATCCTCTGAGAGCATGTATTCCCTCTGCCAATCCGTGATCAGAGAGCGCGAAAGATAAAATCAGGCTCATCGCTATTATTCAACTTGCGTGCGCGCACTCGTTCGCCCGTGTTGACCACGTTTTCTAAATCCTTGCGAACTTCGTCCAGTTGATCGGACGTGAGGTATTTTCCATACCGCTCCCGAACGATGTCCAGCAGAGCGCGCACCACTGGCGCTGGCTCAGATGAGGAGGGCTGTTGTTGCGCCGCCTCAATCGAAACAGCGGGCATCAATGGAACGGCGATCAAACTCTTGACAAGCGCTCGTCGGGATGGCCTTGGCGCGTTGGAGTTTTTCGATCTCTTCATGATGCTTCACAACACTGAATCTATCAGAGCTGATATGTTCTCCAAGTAGGTCGCTTTATCAGAGAATCCCAGATGGGGTTTGCCCACCACGTTGCCTTGTCTGTCGAGCACGACCAACATCGGAATCGAAGACTGAGCAAATTGACTGAACACATCCTGATTCACATCGCGCAGGATGGGAACCTTCAAGCCGAGCTTCTGGGCAAAGTCGGCCAGTTGCTGATCCGAGACTTTTCGATCATCAATGCTCACCCAGAAGACTTTGACATTTTTGCCTTGATATTTGTCAGCCAGCGCCTGCAAAGCAGGCAATTCCATGCGGCATGGAGGACACCAGGTCGCGCCGAATGAAAGAGCCACAACCGAGCCGCGCAACTCGGCAAGCGACGTCTGTCCGCCGCCGAGCATCGGTAGCTTCCACGAAGCTGATGAGGTTTGCGCGACGGCGCTCATGCTCGCCATTGAAACGATGGGCCACAAGCCGAGCGCCACACCGCCAATCCACAAGCAGATGATTCGGCACACGAACTTATTCATCGTTGAATACCTTTTTGTCACACGAATCAGATGTGCGTTCTGCTCAACCGGCTGCCTCTCATCATCACCAAGTTCATGCCGCGCGCTCGATGGGTTTGAGATTGAGGTTTCCATCCAGATGATATTTCATGCCTCTGCCTCGCGCCGGCAGATCAAAGAGCACCGGCTCAAAGATGCCCTCCAGGATAGCCCGCAAACCGCGCGCGCCGATGTTTTTCTTGATGGCCTCGCGGGCCACGTGCTGTAAGGCTTCGTCCGAGACCGTCAGTTCTGCGCCTTCCAATTCAAAATACCGACGAAACTGCTTGATGAGTGAATTGCGTGGTTTGACCAGAATGTCCACCAAGGCCTGCTCATCCAATGGGTCGAGGTTGACGATGATCGGCAACCGCCCAATCAGTTCGGGGATCAAGCCGTAGCGCAGCAGGTCTTCTGTCAGTACCTGTGGCTGACGATCCTTCGTCGGCGGCTTGGAAGTGAACCCGACAGCGCCGCGCTTGGTGACGCGGTCGCGAATGATGCGATCCAATCCGTCAAACGCGCCGCCGCAGATGAACAGGATATGGGTTGTGTCAATCTGTTCCTGATTGGCCTGCGGATGCTTCCGGCCGCCAAGCGGCGGCAGCGTGGCCAGTGTGCCTTCAATGATCTTCAGCAGCGCCTGCTGAACACCTTCGCCGGAGACATCGCGGGTGATCGAAGGACTCTCGCTACGACGGGCGATTTTGTCAATTTCGTCAATGTAGATGATGCCACGTTCGGCTGCTTGAATATCACCATCGGCGGCGACAACGAGCCGTGCCAAGACGTTCTCCACATCCTCGCCAACATAGCCGGCTTCGGTCAATGTCGTAGCATCGGCGATAGCAAACGGCACACGCAAGAATCGAGCCAGCGTGCGCGCAATGAGCGTCTTGCCTGTGCCGGTCGGGCCGATCATTAAGATATTGGCTTTTTCCAACTCCACATCGGCCAACCCACGATCCAGTTGTTCTAATCGGCGATAATGTTGATAGACCGACAACGACACGCGGCGTTTGGCATGTTCCTGACCGATGACATATTGATCAAGAAATGCTTTTATCTCGGCGGGCTTGGGCAACGGCAACGATTCAAATTGAACACGGGTCCGCTCTTTGGACACCACGTTATCGGCCATCGTGTTGAGCGCCCGAATGCAGTGCAGACAAACGGCTGCGTCAGGGCCGATGCTCACATACGCGCTGCCGTCCACTCGACCGCACAAGAAGCAATACTGTTTTCGTCTCGCCATACTCTAATCCGCGTCAATATCTAACCAAAGAATGGGCTGATGGTCAAGGATTCTGCGAGAAACAGAACCTTCGTCGTTACGGGTGAGTCGCGTGCGAGAACGCGCGTCCAGCCGTATTAGGTCGCTCTGATCGTCTCCAGTCCATGCGCCTGCGGGCCTGTCTCGTGACGGCGGAGCAAATACGAGAACAAAACTCCCATCACGCCAAGACACGATAATATCCACATGCCGGTGGCATAACCGCCTGGATTGGTGGCGCTGGCGCCCGACAGATCGTTGGCCTTGCCAAGCAGCAAATTGAGCGCAAAGAAACCGATCTGCTGAATCAATGTCATCAACGCATAACCCGTGCCCAGTCGGCTCTCATCAACAATATAGGCCACCGACGGCCACAGCACCGCCGGGATCAGTGAAAAGGCAATGCCCAACATCGCAATCGGCACCCACAAGGTGAGAGTGGTCTGCATCATCAACCAAAAAACCGGCATCAGCAATAATGAACCCACCAACATGAACAAGGCCCGCTTGCCCACTTTGTCAACTAACAGGCCGAACAACGGCGTGGCCACCATGGCCGACAGCGGGATCAGACTGTTAAAGAATCCGGCGGCTTGCCGCGCTTGATCTTCGGCTAACTCGCCAAAGTGTGTATGCATGAAAAATTTGACAGCGAATGTGCGGAACGGGAAGATGGCTGAGTAGAACGTGAAGCAAAGTCCTACGATCAACCAGTATGACGTGTTGAATCGGAATATCTGCCGAACATCCAGCCGATCCACTTCGCCAGCCTTGCCCAGCGTGTACCGTCGTTGTGCGCTGGCTTCCAGGACCCAATAGCCGATGGCCGCCAGCACACAGATCACCCCAAAGCCAACCGCCAGCATCAGCGGTCCCTGCCAGCTTGCCTCAGCCTCTGTGCCATGCGGATAAAAAACGGAGCGTGCCCAGTTGGGTGAATTATCCGCCGCGACTGAGCCTAACCGAGCGATCGTCAGATTCACACCAAATGCGAAGCTGAGTTCCTTCCCCTTGAACCATTTGGCCAACGCCGTGGTGACGGCCACGATCAACGATTCGGCGCCCAGACCCAACACAGTGCGTCCAGCCACCATCATGGGGAAACTACCCTGCGCCGCCGTGAGCAGCGCGCCAAGCAAACAAATCACAGCAAACAAGGCGATGGATTTCCTGGTGCCGATGCGATCAATGATGATCCCGCCAATGAGCAATGTCAGCACAGCCGCGACGCTATAACTGGAATTGAGCCAACCGATGTCGGAATCGCTAAAGCCAAGTTGCTTGATGAAAATGTCAGCCAGTGGGTTGATGGCGTCGTAGATGTAGTAATTCCCAAACATCGTCAGGCTGACTACGATCAGCGCAATCCAACGCAGCAGCGGCTGCGGCGACGCATGCTCTGACGGGAGGGTGTGAGCAGTGTGATCTGACATAGTCGTGTTCCTGTCTTTGCAAGGATGTTGCCAGCGTCGTGCGACGAGAGCCTCATTTCTAGCTGGAATACAGAGCGCGGTCAAGCCAGAAGCGAAGATTTGTGCTCGCCAAAGGAAAAAACCGAAGAGCGTTTTAGGACTTTACAAACGCCGGTGGGTTTGAGAACAATGGAGCCTTCCCAGTAGTACCAGATCATTGAGATAAGGTGGGCGGGTCTCTCGCTGAAGCGGTCGAGTGGCCGCAGCGCCTGCGTCACGAAGGAGAAGAGCATGAGCGAGAAACAATTCAAGCCGTACATTCCGGCGGAACAAAGCGTCGCCGAATTCAGCATACGCGCTATCATTCTGGGCGCGCTGTTCGGCATCTTGTTTGGAGCTGTCACCGTTTACGTTGGACTGCGCGCTGGCTTAACGGTCTCTGCGTCCATTCCCATCGCCGTGTTATCCATCAGCATCCTGCGCGCGCTGGGCAAGAGTACGATTTTGGAAAACAACATTGTGCAAACAACAGGCTCAGCAGGCGAATCGGTCGCTGCCGGTGTGATCTTCACGCTGCCGGCTTTGATCTTCCTGGGTTTTCCTTTGGAATACTCGCGTATTTTCCTGCTGGCATTGATTGGCGGATGGCTTGGTGTGTTCTTCATGATTCCGCTGCGGCGGCAATTGATCGTCAAGGAGCATGGCAATTTGCGCTATCCTGAAGGAACGGCCTGCGCTGATGTGCTGATCGCCGGCGACCGCGGCGGCTCGTTTGCCAGCCGCGTGTTCTGGGGATTGGGGCTGGGCGGCGTGTACACTCTGTTCCAAAACGAGAATATGTTTTCGGCGTGGCCAGGCCGACCGACCTGGAATCCGGAAAAGTATCCGGGTTCATCCGTTCGCGCTGATGCCACGTCTGAGTATCTGGGTGTGGGTTACATCATCGGTCCGAAAATTGCCGGCATCATCTTTGCTGGCGGCGTATTCTCCTGGCTGGTGCTGATGCCGGCGATCAAATTCTTTGGTTCAGCACTGACGACCCCGCTCTATCCGGGCACGATCCCGATCAAGGATATGACGCCTGACGATCTTTGGCGCGCCTACATTCGGCCGATGGGCGCCGGCGCAGTGGCCGCCGCAGGACTGATTACGCTGATCAGAACGATTCCCACGATTGTGGCGGCGCTGCGCGCTGGCGCCAAAGACATTGGGCGAGGCGGCCCGGCTGGCTCACAACGAACCGATCAGGACTTGCCGCTAACGGTGGCGCTGGGCGGCGCAGGCCTCTTGCTAGTGCTGATGTGGGCGATGCTCACATTCAAACCGGTGCCCGGCGCGCAGACGGGCGTGTTCGCGAATTTGGTGGCAGCTATTTTCGTCGTCGTGTTCGGCTTCCTCTTTGTGACGGTCTCGTCGCGCATCGTTGGGATTATCGGCAGCTCGGCCAACCCAATCTCAGGGATGACCATTGCCACACTGATGGCTACGTCAGCAATGTTCTTAGCGATGGGTTGGACGGCCGGCGCGTATGGCGCGCTGGCGATCACCATTGGCGGCGTGGTATGCATCGCAGCAGCGAACGCTGGCAACACGTCGCAAGATTTGAAGACCGGCTTTCTTGTGGGGGCGACGCCGCGCGCTCAGCAGTATTCGTTGATGATCGGCGTGGCGGCTTCGGTGTTTGTCATCGGGCTGACGCTCATCGGCATGAACAAAGGTCTGGAGGAATTCCGCGCCGTTTCCCTGCCGGCCATTGACATCAACAATCTTCCGGCCGGTGTCACGATCCAAAAAACCAATTTCAACGATGAAGGAGACCGCCCGCAGATCACCGTCAAAACGGCCACCGGCGAGGAAACGCGGCAGGGAGCCGATTATATGCTGCTGAACGCTGTCGGATCGGCCGTCATCGGCGATGGCAAATACCTATACAACAAACAGACGAATCAAATCGAGGTGCAGTGGATTCAAGGCATCGGCAGCGAGCGAGCGGCCGCCCCGCAGGCTCGATTGATGGCCACCGTGATCAATGGCATTCTGACGCGCAAATTGCCCTGGGGCTTGGTCCTGTTCGGCGTCTTCCTGGTGATTGTTGTCGAGCTGCTGGGCATTCGATCGCTCTCGTTCGCCGTCGGCGCGTATCTCTCTATCGGAACGACGTTGGCCATTTTCTGTGGCGGCGTAGTGCGTTGGTTGGTCGAGCGAGCGGCCGGCAAAGCGGCTGCCGAGCATGAGAGCGAAGTCAGTCCCGGCTCACTCTATGCCAGCGGCTTGATCGCAGCCGGTGGCATCGTCGGTCTGTTGGGCATTGCTGTGAAATTGCTGGAGAGTCAAGGCTACGTCGGCAAGGATTTCCTCAAATTCGATCCGAGCGGTCCGTTGGGATTTTTGCACCATTCATGGATCGCCGTGGTGATGTTTGCGCTACTGGCTGGATCGCTCTATCACTTTGCTCGCAAACCGTTGGACAATACGCTGCCTCACCAGCAGCAATAACGAGGTGCATCCCTTGAGAATGGGGGCACAGGCGTTCCGTCTGTGCTCCATTCTCCGTCTTCGCGGCGTGCAATACCATAGAGGCGATTCCCTTGAAAACAGGTGGTGCATGTGCTAGTGTCCCTGTCTCTGTTTATCACTACGGGAGGATCAAAGCTCAATGGAAATCAAACAACGCATGGTTGATGACGTTGTCATCCTGGATATTGATGGAAAAATCCTATTGGGTGAGGGCGATGTGCAATTGCGCGAAACGATTCAGCAGCTCACGCAAGCAGGTCATAAAAAGCTGCTCTTGAACCTCGCCAATGTGCCCTACGTGGATAGCGCCGGGCTTGGCGAGATGGTGCGCTCCTACACTACAGTGGCCCGAGACGGTGGCAAATTGAAATTGCTCAACCCAACGAAACGGCTTCAGGACCTGCTCACGATTACCAAGCTCATCACCGTCTTCGACCACTACGACTCGGAAGAGGAGGCGATTCAGAGTTTCCAGTCGGCTTGAGCGGGCGCTGCGGCGCTCATTCGCCGATGATCTGACAGATGACCCGGCGCCGGCGCGCGCTGGTGTCAAAGTCACACAACACAATCTGTTGCCATGTTCCCAGGAGCAACTTTTTGTTGACAAATGGGACGGACAACGAGGGGCCGATCAATGCAGCACGCAAATGGCTGTGCGCATTATCATCAATTCGATTATGGGCATAAGCAGGGTCCTCGGGTATGAGCCGCCGAAGCGTTTGCTTGAAGTCTGAGATAGCTCCCGACTCATACTCAATCGTGGTCAGGCCGGCTGTGGCGTGAGCCACAAAAATTGTTACCACTCCTGATGTAATGCGACTTGATTGAAGGATGCGTGCTACCTCGTCCGTGATGTCGCGAATATCATCGCGCCCGTTTGTGTTGAGTGAGAATTCTTTTGTTTCAACGACCATGAGCAGCATGCTAGCCAAGCTGATCAGAGATTGCAAGTGCATGATTTGGTGAACTCGCGCCCATGAATCGTTCAGTCCTGGTAGCTGTCAATGACCTCTTTTTTGTTGGTAAAATCCGCAGCGTCGCCGAGCAGCTTGGTATCCGGCTGACGATTGTCAAACAACCGGATGAGGTTCTCGCCCACGTTCGAGAAGCAATTCCGGCATTGATGATCCTGGACCTCAGCGACGCGCGATTGCAGCCGCTTGACCTCATTGGCCAGATTAAGAGCGACGCTCACCTGGCCGGCATCAAGATCATCGGTTTCTATTCACACGTCCAGGTTGATCTGTACAAACAGGCCACAGACGCCGGCTGTGATCAGGTATTGGCCAAGTCAGCATTCTCACAGATGCTTCCGGCTTTGCTCTCACAGCTCGCCTGAGCTCAACCTTACGCCAAATTAAAGACCACGCCCCTTGTAGGGGGTATCGTTGTTGGCGTCCGCTGAC
>JANWZE010000062.1 GCA_025054955.1 Blastocatellia bacterium
CCTCGATCACGCTCTGCCCGCGACAGTTCAAAGTATGGACCTTTGCCTGTACTTTTACCCTTTCCCCGCCAGTCAATATTGAGGACGGCCAAGCCAGCCCGAGCTAACTCAATCTCCAACTCATGATAGGCATGACGATCACTCAACCCTGAGTGAAGCAGGATCACCGCTGGCTTCTTCCCAGTTTCCCTCTCCGGTAAACGAAAATTCCCAAAGATAGTCCAACCATCCTGCGTTTGAAACGAAACCTCGCGGAGTTGCCCGGTCATCAGCAGCAAATTTGAGATCCAGTCTCCTATTTTTTCATGGAGTGGCTGCTGGTTGGGAAATTTCTGCCGATACATGCTAAACATCCATGTGCCAACACCCAATCCATCGTATATCTCAATGGTAGTGCTGGCGCTATTAGACAGAAAGTACGCATCGGTCATGTCCGCGAAGCCGCGTTTATCTTCACTGCTCACCGTTAAAAAGAGGGGGAGTTTGGGGCTAGCCGCAATGTGCTGTTTGGCTACCTCACTCAGGCGACCTGAGATCAGCGCCATGGCCTGAACACGATTGTCACCAGCCCATCCCCGGACGGCAGCATCGGCACTGTGTTCGACTCCCACCAAACCGACTCGCGATGCGTCAAGCATGGGCTGCTTTTCAATCAACGACATTGCCCCACGGACATCGAGATACATCCGAGATCGCTCCTCATCATTGAATGAATGCTGCTCCTTCATTCCCATACTTTGACCACGACCGCGCAGATCAAGACTGAGCGTGGCGACACCGCGACTCAGAATGACGGGGGCTAATCCAGGGTACTGAGAACGTCCCGGACCGGGATCACGATAGACGCCAAATGATGCGCGATCATGAGCCATGGAAGGCAGTAAGATAACGACCGGAAACTTCTGTTTGCCACTATCCGGTATGCTCAATGTACCATAGATCGTCCAACCGTCTTCCGTTTGAAAACTGATGTCTCGATCCTCAGCAGCAACGGAACTAGACGTTGATACGCACAGCCCCATTAGCAACAACAAGCAGTGTAGTTTTGGTTTCATGCCGACTCGATTTTTCAATGCAGCTCCGTTATAGTATCTACCTTCGCTATGAAATTCTACGAGTATAGCTACCCCTCACGGCGATCCGTTGTCATGAGCCGACACGCCATGGTGGCATCCAGCCAGCCACTGGCCGTCGAGGCTGCGATTCACGTCTTGCGCAACGGAGGGAATGCCATTGACGCGGCCGTGACAGCCACTGCCATGCTTTCTGTCGTTGAGCCGATGTCTACCGGGTTGGGGGGCGACTGTTTCGCCTTAATGTACATTGCTAAAGAACATCGGCTCTTTGCCCTGAACGGGAGTGGCCGAGCGCCAAGCTATGCCTCGGCTGACGATTTGATCAGACAAGGCTTGACTCACATTCCGGCCGAGAGTCCTCATAGTGTGACCGTGCCTGGTGCCCTTCACGGTCTTGTACAGTGTTTAGAACGATTCGGCACAATCACATTGGACCAAGTCCTTGCTCCCGCCATCGAGTGTGCCGAAAGCGGCTTCCCCGTATCCGAACTAGCAGCACAGCAGTGGAGCCGTGCTGCTTGCAAACTCTCACGCCATGCAGAATCGGCACGGGTTTATCTGCCACATGGCCGGGCACCACGCCCCGGCGAAGTCTTTCGCAATCCTGAGCTGGCTCATACACTCAGGCGCATCGCACACCATGGGATCACTGCGTTTTATCAAGGGGATATCGGTCATGCGATTGCTGCCTCGGTTCAGCATCTGGGAGGGTCACTAACGTTAAACGACCTTCAAGCGCATCGCTCAGATTGGGTTGAGCCAATCACCACATGCTATCGTGGACATGATGTAGTCGAATTACCACCAAACACTCAGGGACTGTTAGCTCTGATGGCCTTGAATATCGTTGAAGGCTTTCCCCTCACTCAGATGGGACATCATTCCGTTGACTATCTTCACAGCCTGATTGAGGCAATGAAACTCGCCTTGACTGACGCACAGACATATATTGCTGATCCAGATGAGCCATTGCCGCTAAGCAAACTTATCTCCAAATCCTATGCACAAACGCGACGCACCCAGATCCACCCGACACAGCCGCTGATTCCTGCAACGCTCCCACCTTACTCTGGCGATACCGCCTACGTCGCTGTCGTGGATGAACAACGAAATGTTGTCTCCATGATCAGCAGTGTGTACAAGCTCTTTGGCGCTGGCATCACTGTGCCGGGAACAGGTCTAGTACTACAAAATCGTGGCGCTTGTTTTACGCTTGAGCCCAATCACCCAAATCGCTTGGGCCCAGGCAAGCGACCTTATCACACAATCATCCCCGCCATGATGCTACGCAAGGGTCGCCCATGGGCCTGCTTTGGCATCGTCGGCGGCATGATGCAGGCCCAAGCCCATCTTCAGGTTATCTCCAACCTTGTAGACTTCGACATGAACCCGCAAGCAGCCCTGGACGCACCACGTTTTCGGATTCTTGAATCCGGTCAACTTGCTCTGGAAAAGGGCATCACAGCAGATGTGCAAAAACAACTCGCCGCCAGGGGACATCGGTTGACACCAAATGCGGCTGAAGAAGGATTCGGCGGCGGCCAACTCATTATCATCTCTAACGATGTCCTGCTTGGCGCTTCCGATCCCCGCAAGGACGGGTGCGCTATCGGATACTAACTGCTAGCACAACACAATCAACAAGTCAGGCAACTGAGGCGCTAGAAACCAAAATGTCTTGCTGGCGATCGCCTGCTTCATTTGCTTCATCCTCTTCCTATCTGGTGCGTCACTCTGCCCAAACGGTCAAAGGCGTGACGTGGAAATACTCGCCATCCTTGACGCCTTTGTCCCAACCCCGCACGCGCGGCGCCGGCCCCTCCCACCGAATATCAGCCAGATAACCATGAATGAAATTCTTCTTCCCCTCAATCAGTTCAGGTGGAGGTAGGGTGAAATGCTCATAGAACGCGCTGAAGTGATAATGTGTATTTGGCTTCAGCTCCAGTGGCAGCGGCAATCCGTATTGAGAACCTTTATAGGGAGCTTTGCCATCCCATGGGTGAAAGTAAATCTCGGTAATCGTGAGTGAGCGTTTGTCGTCAATATTCCAAATTTCTATTTCGCTGCCAGCACCGATGAGCGATTCGCCCGGCTTATCATGATGTCCAGCTTTTGAACCAAAACCGCGCATGTGCATAAATGGCACTTTGATACGTTTCGGCCCGCTCACTAACTTACTGGCTGGCACAGCCTCAGATGACCTAACCATGAAACTGATGGCGCTGGTGATGAACACACCGAACAGAAAACTCAGACTGACACGAATCCGGGTTTTGTTCATTGCTGTTTTCTCCTTCCCCTTTCCTCACCCTTTCATGATTGATGTGAGGCTATGGTACATCGCCGCGTGTGATAGGAATTTTCGCCGTTAAAATATCTTCAACACTAAACAAGATCAAACTCTTAAGGAATGCTACCACTGCTTGCTTATCCCGATGACGCAGTTGGGCAAACTTCTTTCTCGACTGAATCGCCCCGCCGCCGTGACGCATAATGGCTTCCTGAAGCGTACGCGCGCTACCATCGTGCAAAAAAGCTGTATAGCTTCCGACGCCCCACAATGGTCGTGTCAGAAAGACGCTCCTAGCTATTCCCTCCTCATCGCTTACATCCGCCATGTGTGGTCCCATCTCATGTCGCTTCAAGTCGGAATAGAGAGGCACGACAAACGGCTGCCGGCGAGGGACAGCGAGCGGCATCGGTCGTTGGCGATCCGGATCCACGTAGCCATCGTCAATGAGATCAAACAAGAAGCGACGTTCCGCCTCAAAGCGATTCGTTTGTTCGTTCCAGAAGACGGTCAGGTGCTCGATACGCGGGTCCTGCCGCACGCGCATTTCTGGACGGTGGCACTCTGTGCAGTTGATGGCATGAAAGATGCGCTCTCCACGGCGAACCTCGGCGGTGATCGGCCCACGACCGGGAATTGGATAATTCACCAACATGTTCTCTAATAGCGATAGACCGCCCTGTGTCAACTCATCAGCGACGCCGTCACCATCAGGATCAAGTCCCACTGATACAAGATCATCACACCGCCCATCGCCGTTTCTGTCACCGTTGGGACATTGAAACCGATCTTGCGCTTGAAGCCCTAGATGGAGCCAAGCAGCACGACTGGCAAATGCACGGATATGCGATTCGACGCCTTTGCGTCCAAACGGCCGAACAATCAAGTCAGGGTTGACACTCCCGCCCATGCGAACGCCAAGCCCCGTGTCGTAACGAACGCCATTGGCCGTCACGAGCGGCCGTGATGTGGCTTTCGCTAACGCTAGGTCTTCGCTGGCTTCAGCCGCTAACTGTTCAATCAAACCGGCACCAAACAAATCCGGCGTTCGAATCCTGTTGCCGGCCGTAAATGTATCCCGAGTCTTGGGACCGAAACCAGCCGAATTCCTAGGAACACTGTGGCAGGTTGCACAACTGCTGGCTTCGAACTTAGACCAGGGTGGAGACCAAGTCGCGCTCGGATTTGGCAAATCACAGGGGATGCCGTTACACCCGCTATTTGTTCTCTCGGCAAAATCTTGATGGAACAAAAAGCGTCCAAGTTGAATGGCTTGACGAGCAAAAACGGCGCGATGAATTAGATATTGAGCCGTATGGGGAGTCGTCGGTGTTCCCTCAACCATTCGCGCGAGATCAGGATCTCCAAAGCTCAACTGTGGAGCTGCCTCTGTACATGTCAGTATGAGCAGTATACCAAGCGCAAAAATAACCTGAGCGATCACCGTCCGAGTACGACTAACTGCCAGCATACTCAACGAAACTTCACCGAGACCGTTTTTAACCGTGTAAAAAACTGCATAGCCACCTGCCCTTGCTCGCGAAATGTGTCAGTGCTTGATTTCTTCACGCCGCCGAAGGGTGCGTTGATGGCCACGCCAGTCGTTGGCTGATTGACTTTCACCATCCCAGCGTTGATCATCTGGGCGAAGCGTTGTGCCCGATTCAGATCACGTGTGCAAATGGAGGCTGAAAGTCCGTACTCAACATCATTGGCCACATGGATTGCTTCATCAAAATCGCTCACCTCAAGAATGCTCAGCACCGGGCCGAAAATTTCTTCCTGAGCAATCCTCATGTGCGGTCGCACGCGGCCGAAGATCGTTGGTTCAATGAAGTAACCTCGATCGAAACCGTCACCGTCGAGCTTCCTGCCGCCGTGTAACAGTTCAGCCCCCTCTTGCTTGCCGAGCTCAACATAACTGAGAATTGTTTTCTCTTGATAGCTGTCAGCAACTGGGCCGACTTTTACACCTTCTTGCAACCCATTGCCAATCACCAATTGTTTGGTAGCACGAACAAGTTTCTCCACGTACTGTTCCAGTACGGCACGAACCACAATGGCCCGACTGGTTGCTGTGCATGACTGCCCTGTCATGCCGAATGCGCCTTGAACAGTGCAAGCCACAGCTAAATCCATGTCGGCGTCTTCAAGCACGACAATCGGATTTTTCCCACCCATCTCGAGTTGTGTACGACAAGTCGTCGCGACCCGATGTTGGATCTGATCACCCACGTCCCAGGAGCCGGTGAAAGTCACGGCGCTGACGTGCGGGTTGCTGATCAATTCAGGTCCAATCGCCGATGCCGGCCCCGTCAACACGTTGAATACGCCGTTGGGGCATCCGGCCTCCACAAGAACCTCGCCAATCTTAATGCCCATCAACGGGGTAAGAGAGGCCGGTTTGAACACAACCGTGTTACCGGCAACTAACGCCGGGGCGATTTTCCGAGTAGGGATTGTAACGGGAAAGTTCCAGGGTGTAATCACAGATATGACGCCCAGTGGTTCCCTCACCGTGTACAGAAACACGCCTGGCTCGTCTGATGGGAGTGTGTCTCCACTGATCAGATAGGCCTGGTTAGCGTAGAACCGCCAGTTGGCCACGGCTCGTTTGATTTCAAACGTGCTCTCTGCCAATGTCTTGCCTTCCTCACGCGTCAACAATTCGGCCCATTCAGCAGCGTGAGATTCCATTAATTCGGCCACGAGATACAGTAGTTCGGCTCGTTTGGACGGCGGAGTAGCAGCCCACGCCGGTTGCGCAGCCCGGGCTGCTTCGATGGCCTCTCGCGCCTCGTCGGACGTCGCTTGCTGAAAATATCCGAGAACTTCCGCTGTATCGGCGGGATTGATGCTGGCGAAAGTCGCACCACGTGACGATGTGACCCAACGGCCATCAATCAGATTGCTATAAATCTTTGCCAATCCAGACGGCATATCGTTCACTTTCCTAACGTTCATTTGCGAAACAATCACTTCCCGTCCAAAAGGTGCCGGGTGAACAATCCCACTGCCAACCAAGGCAACTTTCCTTAAGCGTCAGCCGCGGATACCAGCCGGGCAGCAAAATCGCTTCAGCAAGACCTCGTGTATGGAGACGTGACTGGTGCATCAGAATCCTACAACGACGGAATCTTGCAAACGTCGTATCGCTTTGATCAAACTCATCACCACAAGGTGACCTGTTTTCGGATTGCCCGGATACGGACGATTCTTCAATTCAAGCTTGATCTCGCCGAAATCACCGCGAGCCTGAAGCTCAAATGTGTTGTGTTCGACTGCCGGGTCAGCGTAAATTCTGACTCTCGTCTGATCCAGCCCAACACCGGCTAAGCTCAAAGCGGCGGCGACATTGACATTTTGAGGATACGAGGCAGCAGCTTCTCGTGCCGTCCCTTCAAAAAAACAGACCGGTTCTATTGCAGCGCGCAATGCAGCTTCTTCAGCCTGCGTTCCTTTCCAGGCAACGGGTGGTTTGCGAACGACCAGTGTCACTTCTTTGAGCGCCCCGATTGCAGCCGACGAGATGGCATCCAGTCCACCGAGCGCGCCCGAAGGGATCATCAGCCGACGCCCGCTCTGGGCAGCCGCCCGTTTCACGCAGGAGAGAAGTTCATCGTCCACAAAGGCGCCAACACTAACCATTAAAAAATCGCGTCCACTCCTCAATGTGCGCTCAGCATATTGACGCACGGCTGCATGTCCCGCCGCCTCGATTATCACGTCCAAGCTCGCAGCAAAGAATTGGTCGGCGCTTGTTGTGATTCGACCAGCAACCAACCCAACATCCATTGAGCTGATTTTGTTCAGATCACGAACTAACACACAGCCTAACTCAACTTGCCCAGCACGACCAGCGTGGATGGCTTGGGCGATTGCGCGACCGATTGTCCCGAATCCAATCAAACCGATATTCATCACGGCCCAGGAAATCAAAGAACTGTCAAAAACACAGATGTGACGGAAAATGCAAAGAGCGCATCGGCTCTCACTTCTTCTGTCACATCTGTGCTGCGGTGAGTTTGCAACTAAGCGATGACAGCAGCTTCAGCAATCTGGTGGTCAAGATCAGCCGGAATGCCACCACTGACGCCGACAGCGCCAATCACACATCCATTCTCGATGATCGGCACGGCCCCTTTGCCAACGAGAAATCGCCCTGGACCCAACCCAACAACGCTCATTGCAAACCATGGCCTTGCTTTCCATCGCTCTTCGAGTTCGGCTGTTGTGGCGCGGAATGCCGCGGCTGTAGCTGCTTTGGCTTGCGCGATTTCCGGTGTCACCCACAACGCATTGTCCATACGCAGCGCTCCGACGAGATGCCCAGCAGCATCAACGACAACAATCGCAGCTTCCACATTCAGTTCTTTGGCTTTGGCCTTTCCTTGTCTCAAGCACTGCTCGACTCGCTCAAGTGTTAGTTCACTTGCCATGCTTCCTCTCCCAACATGAACCATAATTACTAGCTTCGACTTTTTTCAGAGAGGCAATGGATATGAGCCAGTAGCCACAACCACTGACAGATCCACATCTCTCTTAACGATTTGGCGTATCGTCCTCTTTGCCGTAAACAGCATACCAATAAATCCCGTTCATGTGGTTCCAACGCTTCTGCGCAGCCGTTCGCACCCCTTCGATAGCCGCACGTTGCAGTTCATGTGTATTACAATACTTTTCAGTCATCTGAAATCCACGCGCACTATGAATCTCATCAGCAGCGACGTGGCCACGGAAGAATCGGATGGCTGGATCGTCTGGCTTCCAACCGTAATTATTATGGAGGCTAGGGATGATGCGCGGGTATATGTGTGGAGGTTGCGACTCAAGGCCGATCATCAAACTAGCGCATGAAACTTGCCAAGGATTCTGATAGACAAACCGCCATCCCCAATCGGTCAATGCTTGTGTCCAAGGCAGCACCTTAGCATTGATCACTTCATGGCGTGTGACGCCACATGCCTCGGCATAATCAATCAACATCTCCAGGTGACGGTCCGCCGGGTCTTCCTCTTCCTTGAGATTCTCAAGGATACTGTCTTTCACATCCTTTTCGGGACAAAGCGCCCAGATGAACGCGAGCCAGTTCAAATACTGGGTGACGAAATGATAGTGCATGACCACATAAACAGCTGTCTGCTTTTTGGTCAGTTTCCCCTCTGCCCACAAATCAATGAATGGGTGATCCTTGCTATGCCATTCGTCACGTGCCGCTTTCAGTTGATTCAAAAATGCATCTGCGTTTGACATATATGCTCCTCAGAATTAGTTTGATTTCAATTTTTCAATCACCTTCTTAGGATTGGCTTGATTTCAATTTTTCAATCACTTTTCGCACCATCTCATAATCAGTTGGATCGTCATGTTTGAACTCAAGATCGCGATAGCGCACGATGCCTTGGCCATCAATCACGTAGATGGTTCGCTTGTTGTAGCCTAATGGTGGCCCCATATAACTAGCATAAGCCTTAGCAACAGTGTGATCGTGATCCGAGAGCAGAGGAAACGTCAAGCCATGATGCTTGGCCCATTCATGATGAGAGAACACATAGTCACCACTGATACCCAAAATCACAGCGCCCAGTTTGTCCAAATCACGGAATGAATCGCGGAGAGTGCATACCTCCGTTGTACAACCCGGAGACCAATCGGCAGGATAAAAGGCCAGTACGACAATCTTACCACGATACTGTGAAAGGCTGATGCCTTTTTGCGGGTCGTATACAATCGTTTCATGTGTGGCGTATGGAAGCCGGAAGTCAGGCGCTTTCTCGCCGACGTTGGGCCCACCGTCGCTTCCCCAAACAACACTCACACCAGCAAGTCCTAGGCACGTCGCTAACAAAATCAAATGACTCACTCCCTTTGTGATCATGGTTATTCTCCTCATTGAAATTCTAGAGCGTGGTTCCTCCTCGGATGCTGCTCGATTACCGGCTTGTTCAGCACCCTGCTGCGGCTCGTTTGTCACATCAGCAACAGTTGTGACTTCACTAAATCTGCCGTTTTGACTTAACTCCTCTAGGGTCCCTTCATAGGGAACTGAGCGATATAAGCTCCACCATGTAAACATCTGCCACCTCCGGTGTATTGTTACAAAATCCTCTAAGGGTTTAACGAATCACTCATCACAGATGAGTGCCAGTTCGAACGAGAATTTAACAGGATATAAGTCGTCCCCGATAATGTGCGCTGCCCTTGAGGCGATTTCTACAATCGCTTGAACGACTTCAAAATAGCATTGTACTGCTCTTGAGTATAATAGCCCTTAATTGACGGATCGGCCTCATAAGCGGGAATCCACTCTTCCCGCAGTAGCTCATCGGGATTTCCATACTTGGCTGCGATGCGCCGAATCTCCGCATCATCGAGCGCCATCAGATGGCCATTGTCAACAATCTTTTGACCATTGACGGTGACCGTAGGAAATGGGAGAAATACATCATGATGCCAGGTCGGGAGCCCCTCCTTCACTCCATCCAATCCCGACCACCCTTTGCCAAAGCCGATGTGGATGAAACCGGATCGCTTAATCTCACACCACCAGTAGTTGTATGAGCCTTGCTCAACGAAATAAGTCGGCGTGAAATAATCGGGTCGAATCACCTTGGGGCACGTGCCGATGTAAACTCCCTCAAGCCAAGCGACACCTCGACCGTGAGGAAAGCCGTAATCAACATCTTTGTAGGCTCCAAGGCCACGACGCCATTCTTCAGCAATGGGGTCGTTACCTTCCACCTTCACGATCTGTCCACCCTCAATGTGTAGTTTCATCGGCGAGATCGGCCCCGATGGTAGTGACGTCGTCACAATCAGACCACGTCCGTCCGGTTTACGAGAGAGGCCGGGCGCGATTTTATTGTGGTGAAACATATATTCAACACGACGTGTGAGGGAAATCTCGATTCGGTTCAAATCATAAGCAAAACTCTTCCTCACCCACTCACGATCCACGTCCTGCGTGAACGTTAGGTCTGTGCCGAGCGGATCTGTAATACGAATCACTTTGGGGCCGTCATCTACATCCGTTTGATCATAGAGCTTCCGCTGGAGCGCCACATCGAGTTCAGCCGGGAAAGTTGTCCATTTGGTGAAGGCCAACTGTTCACGTGTGTAGATATTGCCTGGCAGGCCGATCCGGCCACGATTCCATTTTGTCTCGACTGTCTGTCGCCGAATGCCGTGATTGATATTAATAGGTGTGAGGACGAGTGTGACATCCGCTTTCATAATCGCATGCTCGAGCCATGTTGGCCACCAACTGGTCGGCTCAGACCCCATCGGTCCGACTTCAGGTGGCTCTCGATGCGGCGTCAGATCGAGGGTCACAACGTCAACGATGGCGCCACGCTCTCTCGCTGCTTTTGCCCAAGCCTCGGTAATAAGCGGGTCGCCTACCCTTGAATCATCCAGAATGAGTACCTGCTCTCCCTGTTTGAGCTGTGTGGCGTGTTCTAGGTAATAGCGCGTGCCCGGCAAAAGCTGTTCAACAGAGGTGACTTTGTATTTGTCGGGAATGTTTGGCCGGCCTACGCTCACGGGAAAGTAGGAGAGAATCTTGTTTTCCTTCCCCTGCTCGTGTCGGTCGGACGCACGAGCAATGAACAAACAGGCCCCTATGAGTATGATCGAGAGCATCCGATTCATGGTTTGTTGACTCCAGCGAACGTGTTTTTGACCACTAGCCCACTTTTCATCACAAACTGCACCTGTTCGAGAACAGTGATGTCGTCAAGTGGATTCCCACTAACAGCGATGAGATCAGCCAGTTTACCAGCCTCGACCGTCCCAATCTCATGAGATAAGCGCAGCATCTCGGCGGCCACCGCTGTGGCCGACATCATCGCCTGAGCCGGCGTCATCCCCCACCGGACCATCACGGCAAATTGTCGCGCATTCCATCCTTGAGGAATGATGCCCGTGTCTGTCCCAAAAGCAATCTTAACGCCGCCCTGCACCGCCTTGCTAAAACTTTGCCGTTTTCTCTCGTGCAAGTGACGGGCTTTTTCCATGGCATGAGGTGGTTGTTTATTCTTCTCGCCTTCGATCAACGTATATTCCGACGTGAAAATGGTCGGCACAAGATAAGCACCTGTTTGCTTGAACAGGGCGATAGCTTCATCATCAAGAACGCTGCCATGCTCGATAGACCTAACACCAGCTCGTAGGGCTGATTTTGTGCCGGCAACGCCGTGTGAATGCGCGGCTACGTCCCGACCAAAACGGCGTGCTTCGTCAACCGCTGCCTTGATCTCTTCAAATGAAAATTGTTCTAAATCTGGATCGTCACCCGCTGAATAGATGCCGCCCGTGGCAGAGATTTTGATCCAATCAGCGCCCCACTTGACCTCTTTGCGTACGGCTTTCCGGACCTCATCAACCCCGTCAACAATTTCACCAAACGGTGGGATATTCAATTCCGGCGCGCCACTATTGAAATCGGCATGCCCACCGGTAATCGAAAGCAGATGACCAGCGGCCAGAATCCGTGGCCCGATAAACCGACCCGCTTTGATTGCATCCCTGACAGCCAAGTGTGCATAAAAAGGATCCATGTCGCCTGGGTCGCGAATAGTGGTGAAACCGGCATTCAGGCATTTCTGTGCATGGAATAATCCTTCAAGGGCATTGCGCGCCGATGAACGTTTCAGGTAATCATCCTGCGTATATCCGATTTCAGGAATGATGTGACAGTGAACGTCAATCAATCCGGGCAACACCGTTGCACCGCGCAGATCAATCAGTGCTGCGTGCCGCGGTACCACCAGTTCATTGTTTTTGCTCACGGCTTCGATTCGTTCACCACGCACCACGACGGCCATGCCCTGTTGAGTGTGAAGCGACCGGCCATCCCAGAGCCTGCCGCATCGAATCACAACAACTTGTTCCGGCTGGGCGGCCAGAACGAATTGGCCAATGACAAGCAGGACGAGGCAGCCGACCAAGATGCCAGGAATGAGGTAATGTCGTTTGAATCTCATGACATGCACTCTTTCACCCAGTGAACAATTCGTTGTTCGAGCTCCTTATCAACTTCAAAGAGTTGATAACCAACTGCTCCACCATCATAAACAATGATCTGACTTCGCTTGTCTTTCATCAGCTCGTAAAGATCCAGCATGGCGTTCGTCACCGGCCCAAGCCCGCGACTTCCGATAAACAATACGGGGAACGTTGCCTGCACAATCGCTTCTCGCTCCTGACCTGTAGGGATGTAGCCTGACAACATCACTAAGGCACGAACTCGTTCATCCCCCAACGCCGCTGTCATGGCGAACTTTGCCCCCAGATAGGTACCAAGGATCGCCAACTTTGTCGCATCAACATCGGGTTGTGCGGCTAACACATGAAGAGCAGCTTTAGCATCTAGGTAAGCGCGATCACGATCTTCCCGCGATAGTTTGAAGTAATTACCTTTGTCTCGGCTCTTGCCACGACCCCGCCAATCAATATTGAGCACGGCAATGCCACACTGAGCGAACAATCGTTCTAGCCGATGGAAAATGTAGCGATCACTCCAACCAGAGTGAAGCAGGACGATACCCGGCGCACGCTCACCCGGTTTGAGATTTTCAGGAACTCGCAAGTTGCCGTAAATCGTCCAATCGTCTTCTGTCTTGAATGAGATTTCCTTCATACGTCCGAGCGACTTGAGTCGGGCGACAAGCCAATCACTAATGATATTTTCAATCGGTTTCTGATCGCCTGGGTCTCGCGGCACAAGTTGGATTTTATCCGTATCCACCCCCTGTTTGGCCAGAAAGCCGACGCCTATTGCATCTGGATAATGATAACGCCAGACGGTGAACATCGTCGTACCGACACCCATGTCTTGATAAACCCGAATGACGCTGTCCGGATGCTTCGACGCCGCCGCAGTCGCTGACATATCAGCAAAGCCATGCTGATCGTCTTGACTCACAACGCACAGAATTGGAACGTGCTGTCGTTCAGCCAATCGCTGGCGGGCTTGTTCGCTCAATCTGCCGGAGATGAATGCAAGCGCGATCACACGAGGATCACCTTCAGAACCCCATACGGCCCATTCGCTACCGACTTCTTCAGCCACGATAGCCAACCGCGAGGCGTCCACTTCAGGTTGTGATGCGAGAACATTCAAGGCAGCTTTGACATCAAGATAGATCCTGGATCGTTGCTCGACTGTAAACGAATGATACTCAACATCAGCAACGCTCTGACCACGGCCGCGCCAATCAATTCGCAATACAGCCACTGCTTGCGATGATAGTATCTGTCCTAGGCCTGGATAGACGAATGATGCAAACGCATCACGATCATGAGCCGCGCCATGAAGCAGCAACGCAGCCGGGACAGGACGGTCCGAACAAGCCTGCTCCGGCAGATGGAGCGTGCCATAAATCGTGACACCGTCCTCTGTTTGAAAGTGTATCTCTCTCTCGACATCAGCCATAGACATCTCATTTCTTGAAATGATTGGCCACGATGCGCTGAGCCGCTAGCACGGCAATCGTAGCAATTGGACCGACAGCATCACCTGACGCGGAGCGCGGCAACACACTGGCGTCACAGATGAAAAGGTTACTCACATCGTGTGATTCAAATTGAGAATTGACTACCGATGAACGGGCATCGGAACCCGCCCGGCATGTGCTCACGCCATGGGCAATATGATAGATAGGAGACATGTCAACGCCGACGATGCTCTTGGCACCCATTTTGTGTAACACCTCGCGCGCCATCTCGCCACCTTCGCGCAAGCGACGCTCGATAGATGCACTGCCTTCGTACTCCATCTGTGCAGTGCGCAAATTGATTCGCCCGCGATAGCCTTCGGGCTTCTTCAGCACAACCAGGAGCCCCCCCACGTGCATCCGGCCCTTCTTCATGAATTCTTTGTGCGCCTGGCCGAAATCCGGGGCAAACGGACTGAAGGCTAAGGTCCATGGCTCATGAATGCCAACCATCCCGCTGTCTTTCACTCGCAGCCGGCTGTATCCGTTCGGACCAGCATCGTCCAGAAAGAAAAACCCGGCCGGTGCAGCGCCGCGCGAGCCATCCTTGATCGGTTCATCAAAGTATGCGCTCACCACAATGGCCGCGTGAATATCCAAATGCCTTCCGATATTCGGATTCTCAGCTATGCAGTTCGTCCCTAAGTCTTCTTTTGATCCATATCCTGATCTCAAAAGCAACAGGGGAGTACCAATAACGCCAGCGCTCACAATCACGTACTGAGCGTGTAGCCTTGTAGACCGGCCAGCTTGCCGGATCACAACCCCCGTTGCCGTAGGCCGGGCCCTCTTTTTTTCGATTACAACGCGCTCGACCAGGGCATTAGGTATGATCTCGACACCATACTGCTCAGCTAGTGGAATATAGGTTGTCAGCGCGGTCATTTTGCTGTCATACCGACAGAAGTACCCGCCCTCACAAAAGCCGCAATACAGGCAGTTGCGTCGCGCGACGAGCGCCGGATGAACTTGGCGGCCAAGCGCGCGCGCCGCCTCACGAAAAAGCAGACTTCCCTTGCTCAGCACAATGTCGGGTTCAGCATGAATGTTGTACATCTGCTTGACTTCTGCCGCAGCCTCACGGCACTGTTCCTCTGTCCAGTCGGTTCCTTCCGCGACCCAATGCATATAGTCAACATCATAAGGTAAGTAGACACTCGCGCCATAGTGCATTGTTGTGCCCCCGACCATCTTCACCATGCCCCACGGCCAAAGACGATCTGAGGCGTCATCACTGAACACGTTAGTGATCAATTGTCGTCGTCGTGGATGGCCGTAGCCCGGTCGCGGCTCGCCTTTCCAGTATGGCCCTGCCTCAATCAACGCAATATGGAGCCGGTCTCCATTTCGGCTGTTGACACCTTTCTCAGCGATGCGCGCTGCCAGGATGCTGCCGGCTACGCCGGAACCTACAATGACGACATCGTAATGATTTCGTCTCGGTTTCATTTGAGATGAGGCTCCACCTCCTTTGATCTCACTGATCCCAGGTGATCGGCTTGAAATGAGCGCGACGGGCTTCTTCTTCCTCCCAGCTTAATGGTCCCTCGAAGCCGGCGATGTCCCACCCAGTTACCAACTCTTTTGTGTTTGGATTAGTGATCTGATGCAAATCACTAGGTTTGAGGATCGGCACGCCATGCCGGTCCCGCGGAATCACGTTTTCCGGATAATTTTGATAAAAGACCATAAACACTCGCGTGCGCGTTCGGCGATAGACGCGCTGCAACGTTCTCAACTGCGCTGTATCAGCGAATTGAGTGCCATCAATGATCAGTCGAAGATACTCAGCGCGCTGGGACTCAGTGAGTTGAAGGAACGTCCGACCATCAAAGAATGCGCCGCATCCTCTATCAAAGACTCCGAGGTCAGCATCAGAAATCGCCTCCAACCCTTTCATCACTTCCATCGTGATTTTGTAGGGCTCAAGGCTTCTATAACCGGGATCTCCGGGGCTTGTTGGAATCAAGGTGTCACCCAGCGCCGCAAAGATTGCATGACGATCTATGACTGGCTTAGCAGCCTGGTTACGGCCAGGCGCCAGCTCCGGCGTCACCGCTGTTACCAGGAGAGAACTGACAGCAGACTGCTTCAAAAACGCCCGACGCGAAATCTTTTTCTTCTTCGACATGATGCGTTACAGGTCTCCAAGCAGCTCCATCATTTTTGGATAGGTGAAGTGAATCGCTGGCCACATCACAACCGTTGATGCCATGCCTGAAGACCGAATCACAGCCGCTACTCGGTATGCTGATTCGACACTGGGAACATCGAGAACATCCATGAAATCGTAAGGACCAAGCAGGGCTAAATGGTGAGTGACATTCACTTCGGGACAAGCAGCTTTGTACTGAGCGCCAACTTGGCGGCCAATCTCTTCCATCGTTTTGAAATTCTTGGCCAGTTCCGGTGACATCTTGATCAGCATGACGAACGTAACCATGGTGTCCCCCTAAGTGATTTCTCTGGTTAATTCCAGCAGTTTGGCATATGGCAGTGCCGTCCACGTTTCGACTTCCGAGGCAAACCCTGACGAGAGAATGACCGAGGCCATCTTGAACACTGTTTCTTCATTCGGCGCCTCCAGAATATCCATGAAGTCATACGGACCAAGCAACGCCAAGTGAGCGGTGACATTGACCTCAGGGCACGCAGCCCGATATTTCGCGCCAACCTGCCGGCCAATCTCTTCCATCGTTTTGAAATTCTTGGCCAATTGTGGCGACATTTTAATCAGCATGACAAACGTAGCCATCTGTACCTCCTTGATTACTCGTTAACAATATCAATGACAACTTCGTCTTCAACATACGGCTTATACTGTTCATGCAACCGCATACTCTGTGGACTTTTGGCATATGCCGCCTTGGCTTCAAGGTTGATGAAATCAATGGAAATGCCATATTGATATTTCGTCCAACGACTCGTCTGCCTGCCAACCACAATGTTCGCTGCGCCCTTAATAGTCGGTAATGTCGCTTTGGTGTCAACCAGTATTTTCTCAACCATTTCCTGTGATACATCCGGCTTGAAGTTAAACGCCACGGTATGGCGCAGGATGCCTTTGGGCACCCGTCTACGTTCAGCATGAACGGCAAGCACGATGCCGACCAGACAGAGCAATATCGAACAAAGTAATATCGTTCGTTTCATATCAAGCTCCTTGTCGGTAGAACGAAAGATAAAAAACATGAAGAGCGGCACCTCGTCTCCCTTTCACTCTTCTGTCTTATGATTCTCGATGGGAATTCGGGCAAGTGGAGTCTCATTCCTGCCAACGAATTTTCTTAAAGAAATTGCGACGACGCTCCTCTTCTTCCCAAGTTAACGGTCCTGCATAACCGGCTAAATCCCAGCCTGTTGGAATCTCAGGCGTGTTCGGATTGGTGATCTGATGGGTATCCCCTGGCTTCAACAAAGGCACACCCATCGCATCGAATGGCCAACGATCCTGTGGAAAGTTTTGATAGTACGTCACGAAAACAGCCTCTCGTGTATTCGTGTACACAGTCATGAGCTTTTCATGGAGTGACTTGTCAGTGAAACCAGTCGCCGTGATAATGCGATGCAGGTACTGCGCGCGATCTATCTCAGACAACTCCGTGAATTTCTTTCCGAATAGCGGCACGCTTGCCTCATTAAACAGCTTCAATCCCTCATCTGTCACATTCTCTATTCGTCGTTCAACCTCAGCAGTAATACAATACCATTCCAAATCCTTGTACCCGGGGTCGCCGGGTGCTGAAGGGATCAAGGTGTCGCCAATAGCGAACAGAATGGCTCGACGATCTATCGTTGGCTCTTCGTCTTGTTGTGTGTTCCCTATTGCGGCCGAGATGAATGCGGATTCTGGCGCATCTTGCAGCGCCGAGTGAGCGCCCGTTGCAGCAGTTGACTTCAGCACTGTTAGACCGGCGACTGTAGCCGTTCCGGCACTGGCGCTATGCTTAATGAACTCACGTCGTGAGACCCCTTTACGGCACGTCTGCTTCTTTTTCGCCTTCTTGTTCATCGTGCTCTGCCTTTGCTTATAAATCAAACTTCGGTTTCAGCCAACTAACAATCATTGGCTGGATTTCCTCATTGAGGTCAAAGATTTGATAGCCGACCGCCCCGCCCGGATACTCGACGAGATGGCCGCCGCGGTCCCGATTGAGACGATAATAGTCACGGAATGCATCAGCGATAGGGGGCAATCCTTGACTAGACACAAACAGGATTGGGAACTGTGCCCTGGCAACATCTTCGCGATCCGGCAATCCGCCGAGTGCCACAAATGATTTCACTCGATCATCCATGACGGCTGCATCCAATCCATACTTAGCGCCGATAGATGTGCCGATGATGGCAAGTTGACGACCATTGACACCTTTCTGCGATCCGAGAAAGTCCATGGCCGCCCGAACATCTAGGTAGGTTTTCGCTCGCTCTTCGAGCGACAAATAGAAATAGGTTCCTTTACCGATACTTTTGCCTCTACCACGAAAATCCAGATTGAGCACAGCAAAACCCGCGTCAGCCAGCAGTCGCTCAAGGTGATCAAACACGTGCCGATCAGTGAGGTATGAATGTATCAGGATCGCACCCGGCGCACCGCTAGCGCGACTCTGCGCCGGCTGGCGAAACGTTGCATAGATTGTCCAACCATCCTGTGTTTGAAATGACACTTCTCGCGCGAGCCGTTGCAGCTTAGGAACAAACCACTCAGCAACATGCCATTCGAGCTGTTTCTCGCCGGCTCGCGTCGCCGCCCACATGATAAACATTGAATTACCGATGCCGAGATTCTGGTAAATCCACACATCACTCCCTGGATTACGTGAGAGTTTGTAGACATCGGTCATGTCAATGAACCCGGCCCTGTCTTCTTTAGTCACTAGACATAGCACCGGTAGATCATCGCGGGATGGGATGAGCTCTTTCGTTTTTTCACTCAGCCGCCCGGACAGCAGCACAATGGCTCGCACGCGTGAATCTTTTATCGCCGCGCGAACGGCCGCATCAGCACTGGCACCTTCTGCGACAATGCCGATGTGATCGGCAATTACCTGCGGCTGACGACTGAGAAAGTCAATGGCGCCACTTACATCTAAAGCAACACGTTCACGTTGCTCGTTGGTGAACGTATGGTACTCCTGTGGTTCAGCGCTCTTGCCCCGCCCGCGAATGTCAATGCGCAATGTGATTGTTTTGCCGAGCGCCGTCCGCAGGTTTTCTTGAGCATATCGCTCTACCCCGATTTGATGCCGTCCCAGATAAATATCACGATCATGAGCCGGAGAGTGAACCAACACCACAGCCGGGACCTTGTCACTCCCAGCGACCATCACCGGCACGCTCAATGTCCCGTGAATGACCCAGCCATCTTCTGCTTTGAATGAAATCTCTGTTTCGTGGAATCTCGTTTCCAAGCCAGTTCCCTGTGTTGTTGAGGCTAACACGAACGTATTCACCAACAAGATTACAGCCCATACACCACCTACAATGCTCTGCATGACGTCCTCATCCCAATAATGATTCACTGTCTTTCTATCATGGCGTTTACCGTTTTGATTCAACGGAAGCAAAGTGCTGAGCCAGATAGCTGACCATCACTTCACATTCAGCAACGGTCAATTGTGCCCCGCGAGCGACCATATCGTGAACTGTATGCCTCCAACCTTCAACTGTTTTTCTCTGATCTGTGACGTAGCCTAGATTGTGACATTGAACGCATGCCGTTACAACAAGCTGCTTACCTTCGCCATCAGGTAATGACTGTGAGACTCGTGCTACGGCGTTTTGCTGCATACCAACTTGATTGGTCGGAACTGCCACATTGGATGAGTGAGGGCCGAAGTTTTCGGCAAGGTAGGCGACGAGTCGGGGCACTTCTTCCGGCCTCAACTTGGCGCCAAGCCGTATCATATCTTTGACGCTACTGTGCCAGCCTGATTCATCTTTGCGATTGTGTGTTATCCGGTCCATTGGATGACACTGTATGCAGGCTCTGAGAATGATGGCCTTCGCCTCACCTTCCGGTAATTCCTGCCGAGCGGGTGCGCCGTGATAAACGTTCACCGCCGTTCCAGAGCCTGTGGATTCAGTCACCAACCTTGCGTTACGACCAAAATAGCGTGACAAGTAATCAACAATCAGGGGAATTTCCTCTGCCTGCACTTGCGCTCCGCGAGCGACCATGTCATGCACCGTATGTTTCCACTCAGTAGGCGTTTTGCGTTGAAGCGCAATTAAATTCAAAGTATGACACTGTACACATGTACCCAGAATGAGCCCCTTACCTTCGCCGTCGGGGAGCTCAACTCCTTGAGGACTTTCTACCATTTGGGCATGCAGGACGCTGGCAACGCACACCAGGCACAAGAATAGGGCCACAACTTGCCTTCTTCTTTGAAAAGGTTGCATTCGTCTTTCCCTCAAACCCGTCGCGAACGCCGCTCGGCAACAGAGTAGCGTGGAAACCAAGTTGATTCCGAACCGATCCCCGTGCGCTCGATGATTACGTCCAACAGATACGGCCGGCCGTCGCGTGTCGCGCGAATAGCTCGATTCAACGCCGCTTGAATACTATCAGGATCGCTGACTACCTCACCAGCGATTCCGAATCCGGCTGCCAGCTTGGCGAAATCCACATCAGGCTGACCAAGATAGCAGGCCATATCTTTGCCAGTTTGCCCCTGTTTGCTCATCTTACCCAAAATGCGTTGACGCGGTTCATTGTAACTGCGATTGTTGAAGACAACCGTGATGACCGGCACCTCATATCGAGCCATCGTCCACAGCGCTTCAACCTGGCCAAACAAGAATGCTCCGTCGCCAACAAACGAGACAACTTGACGATTCGGTTGGGCAAACTTGGCACCGATCGAAAGTCCTACCCCCCAACCAAGCGCCTGCTGAATGGTGCGCCCGATGCGCAGACGTCCATTCCGACTGGTTCTGATATAACTGTATGCCTTTGTCTTCTCCGTACTCAACTCATCAACGATAATGGCATCAGGATCAAGGGCACGATCCAGCTCAATAGCCAGCCGAGGCCAGGATATCGGCTTGTTGGTCCAATTTGCTCTTGCCACGGCATCGAGTGATTCGCGCATGGATTGATTAAATGCGCGGATTTCCTCCACACGTGGCTTGGCAATCGAGGCGAGACGTTCAGTAGTAGCCATGCTCCGAATAGCGGCAATCAAATCCAAGATGAACGACCTGGGGTCGGCCAAAACCGGCAGCGTTGCTGGCTGGGCTTTGTTAATTTCACCCGGTTCGGTCGTAACATGAATCGTTTTGGCCATGCCCACTCGTGGCATGAACCCACCGAAAACAAGCACTAAGTCTACGCTTGACGGAAATCGCACAGTCGGCGCAACATCAGCATTGATATAGAGGGGATGATCAGTCGGAAAACAATCTGTCCATGAATCAATCACCACGCGCATAGCAGGGATACCAAGCAATTCCGCCAGCTCGATCGCAGCCGATTGCGCACCGCTCACCCATGCCTCATCGCCGACATACAGACACGGACTTTTGGCCTCTAACAACATCCTGGCCGCTGCTTCGACGGCTCCCGGTGGCGCTTTGATGACAGTCGGCACTTTGAATTTTTCCTGTGGAATGATCACCGCCGTCGTCTCACCTGCCAGAATATCTTCAGGATAGTTGATAGATACGGGTCCGCCGGGCGCAGTCATGGCTACACGGATCGCACGTCGTGTAATGTCGGGGAGCACGTCAGTCGTCGGCACGTGCCAATGCCACTTCGATGTTGAATTGACTGCTCCGAGCAAACTCCTACCGCCATAGATCCCTTCGCGCTCCTCATACCTTGATGGCACCATGTCGGTTGCCACCATCACCGGCAATCGTGCTGTCATGGCGTTATACATATTTGACGAAGCGTGCGGTGCGCCGGCCACTGAGCAGGCAACCACACCAAGCTTTCCCGACGCCATCGTATAACCCGAGGCAATCGCCACCGCCTGCCCCTCTTCGACTGACAGAATAGGGTGAATATCGGTGCGGTCAATGAATGCATCATAGACAGTTCTCAAATGTGAAGAATTGCCAATGATGACAAATTCTGTGCCCGCCGCAGCCCATTGCTCGACCAGTACATCTGCCCCAGTTCCTTTCACAGTCTTATAGCCAATTGTCCCGTCTGTCCTCAGCGGTGCTCCCGCGACAACGAATGGGTTCAACGACTCTAACACGCTTTCAGCCGCAACGGTGCTGAATCCAGCCGCCACCATCTTTCTCAAAAAGCCGCGTCGCGATAGGTTGTGATTGAGAAATTCTGTGACCAGTTCGCGCATAGGAACTCTCCATTATAAAAGACAACTATACCAACACATACGTACCAAGTAGCGGGCGCACTTTCTGTCCTGCTTAATTCTCCCTGCGACCGTCCTCCTTGATCTCTTCAGTGGCATCAGTGCAGCCTCTGCATCTTTCTGGGTAACCCCACCACTCGTTCTTATCTGCTGATTATCGAAAACGGCTCGCTTTGAAACAAGCTGTCATGGTTGATGGGTCACGGCTGATCGCCGGCCACGCATGGTCAATTGCCTCTCCAGCCAATTCGGCCGCATGATGGTTGGCTTGGGGGTTGGAATAGAATAATCAGAATGATAGGTCATATCAACTAGCTCTCCATCTTTGATCACCATCGCGATGCGCTGCGTATGACGAATATCATCAAGCGGATTGGCATGAAGGATAACGAGGTCGGCTAACTTACCGGGCGTGATGGTGCCCAGTGTTTTTCCTTGTCCCATGAACTGCGCATTCTCTTTGGTTGCCATTGAAATGACCTTAAGCGGCGAGAATCCTGCATCAACGAGCATCGCCATCTCCCGATGAAGGCTCAGGCCCGGAATTGACAAAAATGTGTCCGACCCAGCCAGCACTTTGCCTCCGGCTCGATGGTGCTGCCGGAGAAGCTCTTGAACCTTGTTGCTGGCGGTCTCTAGCTGTGCCAGATCATCTGCATTCTTTGCCCGGAAGATGAACGACGATCTCCAGACTTGACGCACCTGTTCAGGTACGTAAGCCAGAGCAGGATTGCTTGCGTATTCAGCATCCTGGCGAGCAAAATCGTCACGACGGGGTGATGCAATGCGCCACCAATTCGACATGGTAGGAATCAGCGCGACGTTTCTGGCAGCCAGAAACTTCACCAACTCGACAGCCTTAGCTGAATCAATACGCGCATAGTTCTTTAACTCCCAGATGGCTTTTTCTAAATCATCCTTACCTGGATACTCTGGGATCGGTCCGGTAGCAGTAGCCTCCACGACTCCACTGGCATGCTCCAACCCATCAATCCCAGCGAGCGCCGCCTGGCGAGCGTCGAGATGGCCAATATGGCCAGTCACATGCATCCCCAGCTTGTGAGCCTCTTCTGTGATGGCCCGTAACAAATCGAAAGTAATCTTCTCTCTCACTTTCACGGCCGTTGCGCCGCGCTGATGTTGAAGTCGGACTGCCCGCCTGGCCATGTCGGGCGTCTGGACGGCTATATGTGAATCCCGAACCGGCGGCGGTGCATCAATCCCATATCCAACATACAGAATGCGAGGACCGCGCATGCGTCCCCGTTCAACATCCCGGCTCACACTGGAAATCCACTCGATAGGATTGCCAACATCTTTGACTGTCGTCACGCCATGAACCAAAAACAACTCCCCCATCCAATCAAAGTAATGCACGTGCAGATCAATGAAGCCTGGTAATAAGAACTTGCCGGAAACATCGAACACGCGCGCCGTCCCAGGGATGTTGACCTCATGTTGCCGCCCAACTTGAGCGATCTTTCTTCCTTTGATGACGACGGTATGCTGAAGCGGAGGGCCGCCGTGGCCATCAATGACCGTGCCACCAACCAACGCGATGATTGGTTCCGATAGCACTGGCGCTGGTGCCAGACCTGGGCAGATAGTCAGAGCAGCGAGGGCCAATGACACAATATACGAACGAACCTGCATCTGCACCTCCCTGCTGGCGGACCGATCACCGCGTTTTCTTTGTGAAGTGTCGGGCGATAATTCGGTCAGAAGCAAAAATAGAAACAATACCGACAGTCAAAAACAATCCCAGCGTTGGCGAGCGCGGAATCGAGCCGGCGTCAACGATGAATAATCCTTCCACGTCGTGCGATTCGAAATGTGAGTTAATAACAGAATTCTTTGGATCAGCTCCAGCTCGACATCCACCAACGAGCCATTTAAACGTCAGGCCGCCACTAGGAATAATTGGCTCGGCAATGATTTTCTTGGCTCCCATCTTCTGGAGAACCGTTTTAGCCAGCTCCTGCCCGGCAGCAAATTTTTTATAGACCTCCGGATGAATCTCATGATAGATCCGCTCTTGCTTACCGGTTTCCTTGCTGTGCTTAATGACCTCCTCGCCGAAGATTTGCACACGGCTGTATCGGTCAATTCTTCCGCGTGGCGCGGCACGCGGCAATTTCATATCTACGGCCAGGCGGGCGACGTGAAACAGCGGGTCGCGGGCCTTGAGCGAGGCGGCTGATGGTGTAGCCCACGGATTGCAAATCTGGCGCATGTACTCCTTGTGTTCCCAACCAAACGCTGGCGTCAATCGAATGACGTCACTAAACGCTTGACCATATGGCGGCGCAAACGGCGAAAGTGCCAGCCGTTCAGGAAATCCATTCCAAAAACTGTAAAACGGTGGCGCCGCATATCCGTTGAGCAGCACAATACGATCCTCACCGATGCGCGTCTGAAAGTGCAGTAGCGGATCAACACCCCACCCCCCATCCATGCCGCCGACCCGTTCGGAGAAAAGGCCAATCACCCCGATCTGCCCACCTTCTCCATAATGTCCGTCAACGTTACGACCAACGTTGGGGTTTTCAACGATCAGGCCACGGCCACAATCCTCCTTTGAACCATATCCCGATGCAAACAGCAGTGGGGGCGTTTCCAAATCTCCGCAACTGACAATGACTTTCTTGGCCAGGATCGTGATCTCTTTGGCCTGATTCCAATCAACGAAATCATCTCCAGGGTAAACCTCATCCGGCAAATCCAGTTTCCTGATGATCACGCCACGCGCCACGGCTTTGCCGCCGCTTCGCTCAATAATGATTTTCTGGGCACGTGCGTTGGGGATAATGTCTACACCATTTCGTTCGGCAATGGGAGCATGCGTAATGAGCGTTGTCGCCTTGGAATCGTATTTGCAAATTTGACGCTCGGCACAATGTCCACAAAAGATGCAGTTTTTCACTGCCCGCGAATGTCCCGGCCTCACCTCATATCCCATGCTCTCAGCCGCCCGTTTGAACAACTCACTCGCCCGACGATTGGACAACGTCTGCTCGGGAGGAAACTCAACATTGAAGACATGTCGCGCTTCCTCCACCGCCGATTTCATATTCTCTTTACTCCAATCCGTGCCGGTTTCTTCTTGCCACTCATCATAGTCTTCATCGAACGGAAACCAGGCGCCGCTGCCAAAGATAAGCGAGCTACCGCCCACGCCCCGCCCTCGTCCTTGGGCGGTGACAAAGTGGCTACCGAATTTAATATCTCGCGGCATGTTTGTGAATACCTGCCGGCGCAACGGAATACCATAACCCGGTTTGGGCGCGCCCCGTAGATAAGCGCCTGCCTCAACCATTGCGATCTTCAACCGCTGGCCGGTTTCAGGATTGACGCCCTTCTCGGAAATTTTTGCTGCCAAAATGCAACCGGCTGTTCCACCGCCAACGATGACCAGGTCATAGGTTCTCACATCAGCCATAATTCTATTCCATAATCTTTTTGACAGCGCCCTCAATTACTGTTCCCTTGAAGAAGTCACGATTCATTCCAGCCAAAAATGAGACAGGATTGGTGAAAACGAAGTCGCGAAAATCTTCCTCAGTAATGAGACGTTTTTCGACTAATTCATAAGCCTCTTCAACCACCTCGGCCATATCCGGCACATCCCAATGGGAAATATCCGAACTGAAGATGGCGTTGAGCCGCGCACCAAATGGATTGATTTTGTCATTAAACGCCCAGGCATTCATTGGATCATCGGCTTCGCAGCCGAAGTAGAAGTTAGTGACGAACAGATCACGAATATCCTCTGCCTCCTCAATCTGACAGAGTGACCATTCATCCAGGTTCTCTGGTTCAGGCCCCATCTCCATAACGCCCGCGCCCGCGCCCAGTTTCAGTGGGTCTCGACCAAGTCGGTCCAGCTTTTCAACCATGTGCCCGCCATAACGCTGAAATAGATCAAAGTAGAGCTGCCGGTCCAGGTTGGCCGGATTTACAGCCTCTAGAGCCCGAATATTCCTCTTCTCCCAGTGTCCGACCAGGTCCGCATACAAACGGCAGGCCCAACCAACGCCGCCTTCCAAGAAACCGAACTTCATCGTTGGAAACCGTCTCGTCACGCCCCCTATGAACAATGACTTGCATACCGCTTCACCGGCCGTGGCGAAATTGCCGATGTGATTGTACACGTATGTCGAAATGGAACTATGCCCGCCCCAACCGGTTGCTCCCGAATGGAACCCTACGGGGATACCGAGCTCGACACACTTGGACCACACTGGATCATAATCATACTCGCTATCGAGGCCGTATGTATCCACCCAAAAGACCCAGCGAGCGGCTTCGGGCGCCTCTCGCACAGCAGCAGGGATGGGGCGACGCACATAGCTTTGCATGAAGGCGATCTTCAGTCTCAAGACATTCACCACGTACTCAAGTTCTTCGATCGCTTCTTGTGGCGTGTATGTGGGAATAATTGCAGCAGCGGTGATACGATCCGAATAGTCTCGATACAGGTCAGCATAGTACGTGTTATAGGCGCGACACACTGCGCGGCGCACCTCTTCATCTTTCGGCGTGGTCGCCGTCATCCCAACGGAAGGAAACAGGATGGCAAAGTCAATGCCAAACTCATCAAGCCGCTCATACAGCAGTTTGGGCAAAGTAGCAGTGGCGCGATCCAGTGTGTTTTTTGTCGGCGCCCCCCACCAAGGCGCGCGGGGAACTCGGCGCTCACGTCGCTCCTCCAGAGTGAACTGCCCACCACCGAACAATCGGCTGCCAGCAACTGCTGAGAGATACCTATCTACGACTTTTGCGCCACCGACCTGCTTGATGTAATCTAATACATCCGGTTCAAACTCGATCATGTGTCCATCACTATCAATTACCGGATGTCCCAACCGAGCACGAACGGCCGCCGATTTCGAGGTGTGAGAATGACTCATATACCCTCCATGTGAGGTCATCAAACTCCTATATGCTCGAGACGTGCTCTGGAATCCAGAATCCACCACAAGGACGCCAAGGGGGCTAATACCAAATGCCGAGTGAAGATCAGACATTCCCGCTCAGTCAGTTTAGCTCCCGCCATGCTGTTTGACTCCATGAATTATGAACGAGGTCTTTAAGAAAAACAGGCCGGGCGTGGCTGGCCACAATCATCAGCGCAGACGATATTGACTCTCATTCCAGTGTCCACTTATGTGCGTCTCTCTTCGCTCTTGCCGCCTCTATGGAGTCTGTTCAAATCGTTTCTCATGCCGGACAGATGATTCAACTTCGTCCAGCAGTATTCTTAAATCTGCCTTGCTGAGGAAATATCCGTTCACAAAGACGCCGGCAACGCGTTGTGTGTAGCCAATATTCTCTAACGGATTGGCTTCCAGCAAGACCATATCAGCGATCTTGCCTGCTTCAATCGTGCCGAACACTTCAAGCTTACCTAAATACTGCGCCGGGTTTCGAGTCGCTGCTTGCAACGCTGCCATCGGCGATAGTCCGGCCTTGACCAAGAGGGTTAGCTCTTCATGCAAACTAAAGCCGGGAACCACATATAGCGTAGCCGTATCCGTTCCGGCCAATATGCCAACGCCCGCGCGATGCATCGCTCCGACAAGCTCAAGCTGTTTATCAAACAACCTCTCAGGCTTTTTCAGATATTCTGTGGGCAAGGAGGAGAGCAGACCGGTCCTCTGCTTCTCCCACGCCTCCCGCTTTTCCGACGAGAGATATTTCCCACCGCGCGGGAGCTGAAAGTCCTCAGGTGAAGATAGATTTCGCCAGCCGACGAGCGTCGGCACTTGCCACGTCCCGTTTTTCACCAAGCGAGCGAAAAGGGCCGTTGCTTTCTTTCTATCATAACTGTTCAAAGAGCGCATCTGAGCCTGAAGCTCGGCCCGAACAAATGCTGCAAACCCATCTCGATTGATCAATGCAATCGCTTGATCGCGCAATGCCGATTCGTTAACTGAACATGCAGCAAACATTCCAAAGAGATGTTCTATGCTCTTTTGTCCAACGTCAGACGCTTCAACGACACTCACCTGAAACGGCACATGACCGGCGAACAGCAACCCTTGTTGTCTGGCTTCCTCGGCCAGCGCCAAATAGGCATCGCGGGGGAGCATAGAATATACCTTGATGAAATCGGCGCCACTTCGCTTGAGCGTGTTGACGGCGCGTCGGGCTTCATCGCCAGTCCCTACGTTGAGCGAGTAAGGTCGTCCAATCTGTTTTGGGCCGTCCACATGAATGCCCGCCATGAGAATGCGCGGCCCGATCCGTATCCTGTCAGCAATCTCTCTGCGCCATCGTTGAAGTTGTTGGAACTCATCAGGAGAGCCTCCCATGTCACGCACGCCGGTGACCCCATTGGCGATAAGCAATGATAGATAGGTTTTGTCGCTAATGTGAGCGTGCATATCCCAGAGGCCAGGAATGAGAAATTTTTCTCGCCCATCAATCACATGCGCTCCGTCGGGAATGTTGATCTGTTTCGACGGGCTAAGTTGACTGATCCGTTCATTAACAATAACCACGGTCATGTCAGGTTTCGGCGCGGCACCGGTGGCGTCAATCACCGTCACATGCGTCACAGCAATGATTCTCGGCCTATCAGTTACCTGTTCATTGGACAGCAACACAATCGGCAGCAGCAAATACCAGAGCAATGTCCTAATCATGTTCACGGCACCTTACAATGAATCAATACAACTGGCCAACTGCCTTTCTAACCACAATGGACGTGTGAGCTTTGGTTCAGGCGTTGCAATGGAATAGTCAGCGTGATAGCTTCGATCTACAATCTGCCCATCCTTGATGACCAGGTCAATCTGCCGAATGTGGTCAATTTTCTCCAGCGGATCGGCACTGACAACAACAATATCAGCCAACTTACCCGGTTCAATCGTACCAAGTTCGTCAGCTTTCCCAAGAAAGGCTGCGTTGTCCCGTGTCGCCATCAACAGTGTCTGCATGGGCGTAAATCCAGCATCAACCAGCACGATCAACTCGCGCAGCAAACTCACGCCGGGGACAGAGTAGATCGTATCAGAACCGGCCAACACTTTTCCGCCAGCATGGTAATGGCGCTGCAATACGACCAGTAGTTTCTCAAAGCCCGAACAGACTTGCGCGAGATCATCGGCGTTCTGCACCTCAAAGATCAATGGATGCGTGAGAAACTCACGGGTCATTGGTGGAATATAAGCCAGTGCTGGGTTGTCAGCATAGATGGCATCTTCAGAAGCAAACTCCTTTCGCCGCTCCATCGCCATTCGCCACCAATTTGCCATCGTAGGAATCAACGCCACGTCTTCTCTCACTAGCAACTCGATCAGTTTGTCAACGCGGTCAAGATTGATGAGCGAAAATGCTTTCAGCTCATCAATGAATTGTTGGAGATCACTCAACCCCGGTTCGCTGCGTCGCGTCCGCACAGCCGTTGCGTCAACCACGCCAGTAGCATGCTCAAGCCCGTCAATACCCGCCAGTGCGGCAGCATAAGCATCCGTATGGGCAATGTGACCAGTAACGCGAATGCCAAGTTCGTGTGCGCGTTCACACACAGCTTGTAACAACCCGGGGGTGATTTTCTCACGGACCTTGATGGCTGCTGCACCTCGCTCGTACAAAAGCTCTACGGCTTTCTTGGCTGCCTCAGGGCTTTGCAATCCAACATGGTGTTCTCGAAATGGGGGCGGTGCATCCAGGCCATTGCCCACATAATAGATGCGCGGGCCGCGAACTTTTCCTTCATTCACGTCGGCGCTGATGGACGAAATCCATTCAACGTCATTCCCCATGTCTTTCACGGTTGTCACACCGTGAGACAAAAAGAGCTCTCCCATCCAACCCTGGTAGTGAACGTGAATGTCAATCAATCCAGGTAATATGAATTTGCCTGTTGCATCAACACGCTGAACCTCGCTGTTGATGGGGACACAGTGACGAGGCCCGACAGCCACGATGCGATTCCCCTCAACCACAACCACACCGTCTTGCAGCGGTTCGCCTCCACAACCGTCAATAATCGTTCCGCCGACGAGAGCGAAGCCCTGTTCAGACCGGGACACAACCTCCTCCAGACGTTTTCTTTGCCTTCCGATTCAACTGCTCATCCAACCAGACTGCGATCATATCCTCAAGTGGTTGCTCGTCAGGGTATTCAAACCGCCACGCGCTGAACATCGTCGTGCCGAAACCAAGTCCTTCAAATACCTTCAAGCGACTTTTGCTGTTGCGTGATGCGAGGTATAGTTCTGTCATGTCTCTTAACCCAAGGCGATCCTCCTTGCTGACCAGACAAAAAACCGGCGCCCTGACATTCTGCATCACTTTCTTAGCTGACTCACCAAGCCGGCCGGAAATGAATACATATGCTATAAGGCGCCGGTCCCTGGCGCTGGCCAATGCCGCGGCATGAGCGTTGTCCTGCTCAGCCACAATGGCTAGCCGCTCCGCATCTACACCTTGCTGGCAGGCAAGAAACTCGATGGCGGCCTCAATATCAAGAGTGACTCGCTTTTTCTCCTCCGGAGCCAATGAATCGAACACCTGCGGCTCACGACTCGCGCCACGACCCCGCAGATCAATCCTCAACACGGCTATATGATACTTGCTGAGTGAATGGGGCAGACCGCTTGAGGTCAGTTGACCATACGCATCCGCTTCATGCTTTGAGCCATGAACTAATACAACGCCCGCCACCGGCGTCACACGTTCGGGAACATACAGCATACCTACGATGCGCCAGCCATCTGTCGTTTGAAACATGATCTGACGCTCGCCCGTCATCACCCCAATCCTTGTTTGAGCCATTGGACAATCGTTGGTTCTAATTGAGGGTGCAGTTCGAAGAGTTGATACCCAATCGCCCCGCCATCATAAATCAGTAGCCGCGCCAACTTGTCCGTTGTCGCTTCATACAATTCATGCATCGCTTTGGTGACGACACGATGGCCTCGGCATGAGACGTACATCACATGCACGTGCCCCCCTGTCAGCAGCTTCCGCTCCGCCTCGCTGATTGGCACGTAGCCTGTCAGCAGCGCCAACGCCTTGACGCGTGAGTCTCCAATGGAGCAACGAACGGCATGCTCGGCGCCGTGAACGATTCCGACCAATCCAATGCGCTGTGCGTCAACGACGTCCTGAGAGGCAAGATAGTTGATCGCTGCTCTGGCATCCAACCAACCATTGGCGCGCTCCTCTTGAGATAGATCAAAATAGCGGCCCTTATTCACGCTCTTGCCTCGGCCGCGCCAATCAATATTGAGCACGGCAAGGCCGGCCCTGACCAGTAGCCGCTCCAAGTTAGCGAAAACATACCGATCGCTGCGACCAGAATGAAGCAGGACTATGCCGGGTACCTTCTTTGCTGAAGGATCAGGCAGTAGCAGATTGCCGAAAATCCTCCAACCATCTTCCGACAGAAACGACACTTCGCGGGCGCGACCGACTGAAATGAGCTCGTTACGAATCCAATTAGCAATGAACTGAGCGAGTGGTTCGCGTTCAGGAAATTGTTCAGACCACGCTTCAATCATTGCCAGGCCACGACCAAGCCCTTCAAACACCCGAATATCCGAATTCGACCGGTCTGACTCGAGGTAAACAGTCGTCATGTCTCGCAATGCGTTCCTATCTTCGCTACTGACCAAACACAGAACCGCATTATTTCGCCATTCGACCAATGTCTCCACAGCTTTTTTGTTCAACCGTCCTGACAACAACACAAACGACCGCACGCAGGATTCGGTGCGAGCGCCGAGTACGGCAGCGCTGGCTGCATCCGTTTCTACCAACACGGCCACCCGATGACTGTTTTCGCCGCATTTCCTGGAGAGAAAACGAATCGAAGAGCTCACCGCTTCAGCCGTGCGGTCGGACAGGCGAACGCGCAGCGTCGCCAATCCAGCAGCACACAGAGCTGAGAGCAATTGATCGTGTCCACCCGTTGGCTGACGATCTGACAAAAACACAACCACACCGCCGACAGGCGTGGCGTCAGGCAATAACAGCCTTTTCCTACCCAGACTCATGACTGAAAATGAGGAATGATCTCTTGGCCAAATCGCGCGATACATTTGAGTACCTCTTGATGACTCGGTCCTTGCGGATGTCGTAGCAAGAGGATTAACGTCTCGCAGCCAATCTCCGTGCGATAGCGCTCGATCTGCCCAACCACGTCATCGGGTGTACCAGCAATCAATCGGTCAGGCCCAATTCTCTCAAACGTCCAATCTGCTTCACCTCCTGCCAACATAAGATCCTTGAACAATCCCATCTTGGCATAAGGCTGGAAGAAGGCTCTGACACGAGGCCACCACTGTTCAGCAATGTCGCTACGGTTGTCACCTATCCACGCGCTGCGTGCCAGTAGCACTTCCGATTTCCTGCTGTGCTCGGCGGCCGTCTGCCGATAGAGGTTAGCCCACTCCTTGATAGTGGCGAGACTCTGCAAATTATCTGTCGGCCAACCGTCACCGAGGCGCCCCGCACGCAACAGGCCGGGTTTGGAGAGTGCGCCGATCCAGATTGGCGGCCCTCCGCGTTGAACGGGCCGTGGCGAAATGCGCACATTATCGAGCGTGAAATACTCCCCGCCATAGGAAAACGATTCGTTCGCCCATGCCTGTCGAATGATCTGGACACTCTCTTCAAATCGCCTGACAATGCCCTCTCTGGGAATGCCAAATGCTGATCGGTCTCTCTGTCCCAGGCCGACGCCGAGTGCGAATCGCCCATGTGAAATATTGTCAACGACTGCGCCCATCTCTGCCACGTGCAGGGGATGCCACATGGGAAGTTGCATCACATCAGAAGCCACAACCATTCGGCTTGTGCGTGCAGCAAGAGCAGCGCAAAATGTGAGCGCCGACGGTAAACAGCCATCCAGACTGTGATGATGCTCGCCCACCACAGCTAACTCGAACCCAGCTTGCTCGGCCGCCTCTGCTTCACGAAATGCCTCATCATAGATGCGAGCAATATCGTCTCCGCGCGGCGGGTCTTGTGTGTTTAGGACAATGCCAAATCTCATTCACCCCACCTCAACCGTCTTGACGACGCGAATCTGACGGGGCGCAGTTCGCCAAATCAACCACACCGACGTTACCATTGCCAGAGCGGCCATCACGAAACTCAACTTATATCCCTGCGTGATGTCAAAAAACAATCCGCTCAACCAACCACCCACGCCGCCAACGGTCCATCCACCGAGCATGATGATGCCAAGAATGGAACCGAAATGTTTACCTTCAAATAAATCGGCAACCGATGCCATTAACGACGGCAAGCACATGCCTCCAGCCAACCCAAATGCCACAGCGTAGCTGTATACCAGAACGGGGTTCACAAACAAGCTGCAGAGGCTCAACAATACCAGGCTGACCAAATAGGCGGTGACAGCGAGTGTTAGCGTCACCTCTCGCCCGATGCGATCAGATAAGATGCCGCCCCAAACTCGGCCCAGCATGTTGATCAGCCCTTGCACACTCATGACGGAGGCAGCCATCACCGTTCCGTAGCCGTGATCAACCAGATAGGCAACCAACTGCACCGATGTCAAGAAAAGTCCCATCGCATAGGAAGCCAACACACTCATCATAAGCCAGAACCGAGAGGTCTTCACGGCTGTCGCAACCGTCCACTCAGTGGATGCCCATGTCTGATCAAGAACGACCACCTCACGTCTGCGCGTCTGACTCCATATTCCTCCGATGGCTGATTTCTTCTGAACGACGTCGGACGCTGACTTTTCCCGCCAGGGCCATGGAAGACGTTCATCCTTGACTGACAACCCGATGTCCTCTGGTCGAGAGTGAAGCAATAGCAATGCCAACGTCGTAGGCATAAGTAATATAATCAGGCCGAGCGCGAAATAGGCCCAGCGCCAGCCAACCCGATCAATCGTGAATTGAAGTACCGGCAACAGGACCTGTCCGATGCTTTGTCCGACACCGACGAGGCCAATGGCTGTACCACGATGCCGCTCAAACCATTTTGACACAAGTGAGGTCAGTGGGGTGAAGTACAGCATTGAGCTGCCAACGGCTGCAAGCACGCCGAAGGCAACATAGAAATGCCAGATGGCGCTGCATTGGCTCATCCAAACAAAACCAATTGCCGTCAACGCCGCACCCAGTGGCATGATGATTCGTGGGCCGTATCGGTCCATTAATCCACCAGCAAACGGCGACGCAAGGCCGCTCAGCACCATGTGGATCGTCATTGCGGTTGCCGTATCCGCACGGTTCCACTTGAATTCCTCCAGCACTGATACATACAAGAGTGAAAAGCCATCAAGCACAATGGAAATCGGCGCTAGGATGATGACACACACTAGCACCACAACCCAGCCGTAGTAGATGCGATCACACCGAGAGGATACCTGAACACCGATTATATGGCCACCTGTCTCCATTCCCGGCATGACAGCGGAACTATGAACCGACCAAAACAGTCCGAACAATCCGGACTTGGCTGGGCCGTGCTTTCCAGATCAAGACGCCTGAGGCAATCATCACCGCTCCAGCAACGATGAACATAGCCTCATAAGACTTTGTCACATCATACAGGTATCCACCACCCCATACACCAAGTGCCCCGCCAGCAAATCCACCGATCATCAAAACGCCAATGATCGAGCCTAGATTTCTACCCTGAAAAATATCGCCGGCGGCAGCCATGAGCACCGGCAACGTCATTCCTGATCCAACACCGTAGAAGATCGAAAATACGTAGACGAGAAACGGGCTGACGAGTAGGCCACAAATATACAACAACACGAGGCAAATAACCGATGAGGCAACACTCAATGTGAGCGTTTTCTCGCGCCCGATATGATCCGACATCAATCCGCCCAAGAACCGGCCGAAAATGTTAATCAATCCCTGCAATCCAATCACCGAGGCCGCCAAAATCGAACTATATCCCTTGTCGGTTAAATAGGCGGCTAACTGCACAGCCATCATCATAAAACCAGTGGCAAACAGAGCCATCAAGATCGTCAATGTCCAAAACCGGCTCGTTTGAACCGCCTTCGCAACCGTCCAATCTATGCCGGCCCAATCTGGATCAACAACAATCACTTCACGCTTGCGTGCTGTTCTGGTATGGGAAGCTATGGCATCACCTGGATGAGCGTTGTGCCACGGCAACCGCTCGTCAACCAGCGTGAGTCCTCGATCCTCAGGCCTGCGCTCCAGAAACAACACAATCAATGTCGTAGGAACGAACAGCAACAGCGCGCCAATGAGCAGATAGGTTTGCCGCCAGCCAATGTGATCAATAGCATACTGTAAGATTGGCATGCAGACTTGCCCAACGCCTTGACCGGCTGTCACAATGCCAATGGCTAAGCCTCGATGGCGGATAAACCACTTCGACACGATGGCCGTGAGCGGAACGATATGGATCAATGCAGAGCCGGCAGAAGCCAATACGCCGTAGGCCAGATAAAATTCCCATTGCGCTTCTATCTGACTCAACCAGAGCAAGGCGACCGCTGTACTGACCGTACCGATGGACATAACCCACTTGGGTTTGTACCGATCAAACAGCCAGCCGGAAACCGGTCCGGCTAAGCCAGTTACCACCATAAAAATAGCTAGCGCCAGCGCAGTGTCAGCACGGCTCCACTTGAGGTCATTTAACAAAGCCACGTAGAAGATGGAGAACGAGGCTAGCAACGGAGCTGCTAGTGTCATGACCACGAGACAGACCAATACAATGACCCAACCATAATAGAATCGGCCAGAGGGCTGCGAGGTCTGTGCAGTCATGCGTTGATCAGGTGGCTGTGTTGTTCGCACAGTTTGTCCAGCGGCTTATCATTTGTCCGCGACCAAGTAAGGCTTGACCTGTTCTAGCAAGGTCTTATCAAAACCGGCCAGTCGCGCTAGTTGCTCGACCGACGTAAAACGTCGCTTGGATTGACGAGCCTCAACAATGGCATGGGCCATCTGGGAGCTAATGCCCGGCACACGAGCCAAAGCCTCGACCGAAGCTGTGTTGATATTGAGCGGCAATCGGTCAATAGGATTTTCTTCGCCAAAATGGCGGGCAAGATAGCCAACCAGCAGTGGCACATCCTGCGGATCAACTGGCGCACCATACATCGTCACCATGTTCTGAACCGTTTGGCTCCAACTCAAGCTCGTTTTCCTCTGGGTCGCAATCTGTCGGAAATCATGACAGCCCGAACATGACATGACAACCTCGGTTCGGCCATCACCTTCCGGTAGGAATACGCTCCAGTCAGGCTTCTGACCGACAGCGTGTTGGATCACCGCACGTCTATCCGACTCAATGACACCAAGTGCAATCCCCACAAACAACAATGAGATAAGAACCAGTATCGCTACTTTTGAGGCAACCATATAGACGTCCCACTTACTTATAATATTTTTTGCTCCGTTCAATCTCTGTGCCGTACACTCGGCGATGCTCTTGTTTCATGTACGACTCTGGATCGTTGGCATAGTCCTTCCAGTAATCCCCGGTCGTGTTGATCCCCGGAATCGCCGGTATCCAATCCTCACGCAGCAGCTCGTCGGGGTTCCCATATTTGGCTGCCACCTGACGAACACGAGGGTCATCCAACGCTGTCAGCCGCCCTTTGTCTATGATGTTTACCTCCCGACCATCCTTTAAGTAGCAGGTGTAGGTAGGAAAGTACAAATGCACATGAAAATGATAAAATGGAAGCTCTCGTTTCAACGCCCACACTAAATCCAACATCTGCCCGATTCCAATATGAATGATGCCTGATCGGTCGCGTTCGGCGATGAATGTTGGTCGTGCCGTGGCTGATTCAAACACGTTGAACGGCCGGATTACTTTCGGATGAGTGCCAATAGCAGCCTCAACGAAATAATCAATACCTGGCTGGGGATAGTGTGGGAATTTGACGTTCTTATTTCTTTCAATAAACTGCCGCCACAGATCACCAAATTCCCCGCCCCCTTCAATCTTGGTGACTTTGTTGTTCTTCAAATAAATCTTCAGATGAGGGTAGGGCCCCAAATGGTCACTTGTCCCAGCGACAACGCCTGAGAGGTCCGACTTCGGCAACACGATGCCCAGCGGATAGCCAGCGATGTGTCCTGAAATGATCGGATCATTCAATGCTCCATGATGATAGTGGTGCGTTCCGAACCCTTCGGTTGGAGGCTGCAGGTAACCCGGGAAATTCCCATCCATAATTTGCCAATATTCATCGAACCAGGTAAAGCTCACGTCCGTGCCTTCAGGATCAGTGATACGCACGCGTGCAGTCTTCCGTAGAATCTCCCATGTAACTCGATCAACCATTTCGATGATTTCTTCGGGATACATCACCGCCGGACTGGCTAACTGCTCCCGCGTCGGCCAATCCATGGAAAAGCTGTAGGATTTGCGAGTGCAATTATTGTTGGCCCAAAACGTCTGACCGATGACCTTATCATACCCGCCTTTTGTCGCGATATCCTCGACCCAGGCTGGGCCACCCAGAATCCACGGTCCCGGTTTTGTATTGACAATGTACCGCATGAGCTCTTCGGTGCGATACATGCGTCGTTGGCCCTGGAATTGAAGTACGTCAACCTGGCAGTGCATTTCGTCTCTCAACACCCGCATGAATGCTTGGAAAACAAGCGGATCAACATCACTATCGGTCACAAATAGGACTTTTTCTCCTCCCTTCAATCCATAACCCGGTCGTTGGTCACCGGTGTACGGCATAGGACGTTGCACGACGTGGCGCACATAGGGCAGCAACTGCTCAACCGTTGTGATATCTGGAATCTTTTGGTACCGAGGCGCCGGATAGTCGAGCGCAGGGAGCGCTGGTGCCGCCTGTGAAAATGGCCCGCCTGAGACTAAACAAGCCAATAGTATCAACGCAAACCCCACACCGACTGATAAAACATGATGGGTTTTCATAGCCTTTCTCCTCCGCTACAGCGACATTGAATCACCCTGAACACTTCTGACCAAACGGACTCGGCTAGGCCGCGCCTTCCAAACGAGCATTGCGGAGATAACCATGGTGAGCGCAGCTACCAAGAAATTCATTTGATAGGTACCTGTCCTGTCGTACAGGTAACCCCCGAGCCATGTACCGACCGCCCCACCAAGGAATCCACCGAGCAGAATGACGCCCAAAATTGCGCCGAAATGCTTACCGTCAAACAGGTCGGATGACGACGTAATCAGAGCAGGTAACGCCATGCCGTAGCCCAATCCATAAAAGATAGCGAACACATAAACCAACACCGCACTGATGAGAGTACCACTAAGGGCAAGCACTATAACGCAAGTGACGAACATGATGATGCTCAACGTCAACGTTTTCTCCCGCCCAATCCGATCGCATAGCACGCCACCGAAGAATTTGCCGCCCATATTGATGAAACCTTGAAATCCCATAATGGAGGCCGCCAACATGGAGCTGTATCCTGCATCGGTGAGATAGGCAACTAATTGAACTGAAATAATGAAGAAACCAGCAGCGAACATCGCCATCATCAGCGTTAGCGCCCAAAAGCGAAATGTCTTGATCGCCTTGAACACCGTCCAATCCGTTTCAACCCATTCTTGATCGAGAATGACTACTTCATTCTTGCGGATGAATCCGCGCTTGCGCCCAATTACTTGCCCTTCCTCTTCAACGACGATGCTGACAGGCTGTCGCTTTCGTCGGGGCTGCATCTCAGCCTCAGCCGACAGGCCGCGGTCTTCTGGAGAGTTATGTAGAAAACCGATTATCAAGACAGTTGGCACCACGAGGATTAACGAGCCAAGCACGATATATGAATTTCGCCAACCAATCTCGTTGATTAGATATTGAAGCAACGGCAGCAGCACGAGCTGGCCCGCACCTGAACCGGCTGAGAGCAAGCCAATTGCTGTGCCACGGTGTATCATAAACCAATTGGAGACGATCCTGGTTAATGGTGTAATGTGAATCAGTGCACTGCCAAGAGCGGCGACAACGCCAAACGCCACATAAAAGTGCCATAAAGCGGACGCCTGACTCAGCCACAACAGGGCACCCCCCATGACGAGGGCGCCTATCGGCATGACCCGACGCGCTTGATAGCGATCGATCAACGCGCCAGCACCAGGGCCGGCCAATCCACTCACGATCAGGTGGATGGCCATCGCAACGGCCGTGCTACCGCGAGTCCACTGGAATTCGTTCAACACCGGAACATAAAACATTGCGAATGAGGCTAGCAATGGAGCGTTGAGAGCTAGCACAATAAAACACACTGCAACGACGATCCAGCCGTAGTATACTCCGCCGGCTGATTGAACGGCTTCGCCAGCAACTTGCAAATGACGTTCTTCGCTTGGTCGCATCGCTTCAGCTAGTTCTTCTATGTGTCGTCTATCACAACCGCATCTGAACGGGTCTCCGCCCAATCAGCGCAGAGCGTCCAACGGCAAGCTGTACATCTCAAGATTGTAAACGGCGCCTTGTGAGTCTGGGCCTCCGCACTTGTAATCGAATCCATGTGTGACGTACAACCGATTACCAGCCTGAGCGTAATACACTCGCTTCAATGGCTGAGGACCAAACCCGGTGGGCACTCGCGTCCATTTACCTGAAGGATTGGCGACGTTAAGTCGCCACACCTCATTTGTTGGGTTTTGTTGTTCGCTGGCCTGATCAGTCAGGCAGCCTCCGCCATGAACGTCACCCAGGCCGATAAGAAAAGTATTGCCGATCACGGCACATGCCCCATGAGTTCGTCCGGAGATATTTGTGTTCTCTTCCGAAACAAGCACAGTGAATGTATTGGTCGGGATGTTGTACTTCCAAGTATCATTCCTCTGAATGGTATAGGTCTCCCGATAGTTACCACCGAAAATGTAAACATCATCCCCTGATTCGCTCAACTGAAATCGAAAGATGTAGCGTTTCGACGGCGACGCCGGATCATTATCCTTCTTCAGTTGTTTCCATGTGTTCGTCAGCAGATTAAATGACCACAAATCATTGTGCGCCTGGAATGACTGATCGTATCCACCAAAAGCATACAGCATGTCGTCTTTGATGACGATCTCCATGCCCAATCGCGGACCGGGTCCTTGATTGGCATAGCGGATTTCTGCCAGCGTATTAGTCTTCGGATCATACTCCCACATGTCGCCATAGACATGTGCGGGAGCCAAGTTCACCGCGTAAAACGTTCCGCCAAAGAAAATGGCCGTGCCTTTCCGAGCGTACGTTGCAGCACCAAGAAAAGCCCTTCCACCGGGCACACCGCCTGTCCGAGAAATAGGCTGTTTTTTCTCCCAACGATTCGATTTCAAGTCAAGTGTATAAATGTCGTTGAAGTAGATATGCTCGCATTTGGTTTTCTCAAAGCACTCGTAGAAGCCGCCGAACATTACCAACATGTCGCCAATCGCCACCATTTTGCCGGCGCCACGCGCTGATGGCTTCTCTCCGGTGGTTCGCACAAGTTGCCAATCAACCCGGTTGGATTCATCGGCCACAGGGAATGAGGCGTGCTCATGGATGATTACCCAACGACCTTTGCGCCTTTCAGCCACCATTGTCCAACGGCCCTGCGTCGTCCTCTTGACTCCATCATAGCCTTCCCGTTCAACATGGAATTGTGCCGCCAGCCAGCCGGTACGGCCTGTTCCGCCCGCGCGAACATCACTGATTGTCATTTTGACCTTAGCCACATTTTTGACAAATGCATCAATTACTCGATCCACATCACTCCGCGTATACGACATCTCCCGTTCCCAGAAAAAAATGGTGTTCGGCTCGGTTGCATAATGACGTTTGATCGCCGCAGCATCGAGACGCTCATAGGCATCGAGGACCTGCCGGGCGAACACTTGCATGCTCTTACTAACCGACTCTCCACCAACAACCGACCACGGTGATAATCCCGTTACAAGAAACACCAGGAAGGCAGAAACAAGATTGCCAATTCTTTTCTTCATCTGCGTTCTCCTCCTGATTGAACTCTCTCTTCAACAACAATCTCGACGCCCTGACTCTCGCTGCGCTGTACGTGACATGTACGCAGCCGTCTGACGCTACTCGGCCTGGCTTGCCACATCATCCATGCCGCAACAGCGAAGGCAACAGCCGACATTATGAAACTGACCTGATAACTCTCCGTCAAATCTCGTAATAGCCCGCCAACACTAGACCCTATCGCCGCACCAACCAGCCCGACAAAGGTTAGACAGCCCACGATGGACCCGAATCTCGGCCCATGAAATATGTCTCCATAGGCCGCAATCATCACTGGCATGCTCAAACCATATCCCGTGCTAAACAAGAACACAGCCACAAAAAACAGCCATGCAGATGGGTCAGCCTGACTCATGCTCAACGTATACAATCCCACGAGAATCAATCCTACACTCATCGCCATCGTGCGTTCTCGCCCTAGATAATCTGACACCATACCGCCGACAAATTTGGACCATCCCTTGTGTAATCCACTCGTGCCAAGAACCAGCGCAATGAGCAGGGAACGCCTTTGAAATTCAGGGCGTTCTTGCGTCAACACAAACAGTTGGGGTGAAACCAAAAAGAATCCCAACGCGAAGGCGAATGTTGTCAACGCCAATGCCCAGAACCGAAACGTTCTTGCAGCATGACGAAGTGTCCATTCGGTAGCAGCCCATTCCCGGTCAACAACAATCACCTGGCGGCCCACCGATTGCTGCTGGCTTGATTCTTGGCCATAGGGCAAGAGACCAATGTCTGACGGCCTATGATACTGAAACAACATAATCAGGAGCGCTGGAATCAGTGCAATAACCGGTGCCAACACGAGGTAAGTGGCGCGCCAGCCAATTGTGAGAATCAACCACTGAGTCACCGGCGTGAGCCACAACTGTCCTAGCCCCGTGCCCGCCAGAACAATGCCAGTGGCCGTGCCACGATGTTTCAAAAACCAGTTTGCAACGACGACAGTGTTGGGAACCGATTGTATCATCGCCATACCAACAGCGGCGACAATACCAAATGTGATGTACAACTGCCACAAGCGTTCTACTTGACTGGTCAAGATGAGCCCACTCCCAAGGATCAGCGCCCCAGCAGGCATGACTCGTCTGGTGCCGAAACGATCAAGTAGCCAGCCAACTGCTGGTGAAATGGCCCCATTCAAAAATTGATGTAGGCCAAAGACGCCTGAGATACCAGCATGACTCCATTGGAATTGCTGCTTGAATGCTTGATAGAAAAGTTGAAAAGTTGTCCCTACAGGTGAAACCAGACTCACCGTTGTAAAGGAAACGACCACAACGATCCAGCCATAATAGAATGTTCGTTTCAACAGCAATCTCTCATCGCGACCAGGTGTCACCATTATCCGTCGAATGGAACACACCGCCTGCCGTACCGGCAAACAGATCACCTGAAGGACTCACCACCAACTTAAAGACCGTCAAATTATCCAACCCCTTATTGATCGGCCACCACGTCTGGCCATTATCGCTGGAGCGATATACACCTGAATCGGTGCCGAGAAAGATGTGCCCTTTGGCATTGATCGCGATGTTGCCGATTTTGGCATTCCTCACGCCCGTATTCAACTCCACCCAGCTTTCACCATTGTCAACTGAACGAAATACCCGACATCCGCGCGCGCCGGCAAAAATATGCCCACGAGCATTCACGGCCAATCCATAAACAGTGATCGCCGGCATACCACGATTGACCAACGTCCAGGTTCGGCCATTGTTGGTCGAGCGGAAGACGCCACCGAACTTGCCTCCGTTCTCAAACTTTTCTGTTCCGGCGAACACATGGCCTCGCGCATTAACCAACAAGCTGTGAACAGTCGGATGTGTCAGACCAACATTGATTGGTATCCACGATGCTCCATTATCGGTAGAGCGACATACGCCACCATCTTTGGTCCCGACAAACAGATGACCTAATGTATTTCTGGCGAATGTATACACAACAGAGCTGGACAGGCCTTGATTTGCTGGTTTCCATGTTTCGCCGCCATCGGTAGAACGAAGAACGCCTTCATAAGTCCCCGCCAACACGACCTTTTTGTCGCTGATGAACAAGGAGAATACCATCGGGTTGGACAGCCCCATCTCAATCGGCGTCCACGTCTTGCCTTCATCGTTTGAGCGCACCACGCCGCCGCCAGTGCCGGCAAACAAATGGCCGGCCGAATGGATGGCCAAGGCGTAGACTTGCGCAACCGTCAAACCGGTATGTACAGACGCCCACAAATTGCCTTCATTGGTTGAGCGCCAGAGGCCTTCATAGCTTCCAGCTAGTAGCGAGCCGGCTGCCGTTGTGGTCAAGCAAAATACACGAGGCGTCGCCATACCTTGGTGTATCGGCGCCCATGTTTTTCCTTGATCGGTCGAGCGAAAGACACCGCTACCAGTGCCGGCATAGATGTGCCCCACCACACTAACGGCCAGCGAGTAGATATATAAATCTGTCAAGCCTGCATTGACTGGCTCCCATTGCTCTCCCGTCTCACTCGAACGCCATACACCCAACTGATGCGTTCCGGCTAATACCCGTCCAGAGGGCGTCACCACCAACGCATAGACAGCTACCTTCGACAACCGGTCATCAACTGATGCCCATGTCCGGCCATTGTCGGTCGAGCGAAACACACCACCGCCAGCGAGCCGCGAAGTAAAATCCTTACACGTCCCAGCAAACAACTCGCCAGCGGCATTGACTTTAATCGAGAAGACAATTTTGTTTGTCAAACCTGTATTGACCGGCTGCCAGCTTAATCCACCATCGGCCGAGCGGAAAATGCCGCTTCCATGCGTCCCGGCAAACAAGTGGCCAGTCGCATTGGCGGCGAGGCTGAACACTGCGACACGTTCTATCCCACCATGAGCTGGCATCCAACTGTCCCCATCGCTTGTCAATCGGTAGACACCATAGCCGTTCGTGCCCACATACAGATGTCCTGAAGGAGCCACTAGAAGCGCATGGACACTGAGCGTCGGTAAACCTGTATTGACCGGCTGCCACGTTATTCCGTCATCGGTTGAACGAATAACTCCGCTAGCATAAGTCCCGGCAAAAACGTGGCCAGCCGAATTGACTGTCAATGCAAAAAACTTTGGCGGCCCTGGCAACGGCCTGACATCCTGCCTAGCCAACCCTGTGGATGAAACATGAGGGCCAGCAGTCAACAGACAGATCATAGTTCCACCGAGCATGATAGAAAGAAACCGCAATGACTTGGTCATCAACGAGCCTCCTCCGAGGATGGATCACAGGCGTCCCGCCTATGATCCATCCTGATCGTTTCTGGGCGTCGCCACCGACGACATGAACAACGCCTCGCTCGAATACACTGGCTCAGTTTACTGAGGCGCTCAACCCAAGGAACCGAGCCCCGTTGCTCAGGATTTTCGTCTTCGACTCCTCCGTCAAATCGCTTCGCTCACGTACCCACCGGACAGCATTGGGAAATTTGCTATCTGTGTGTGGATAATCCGAACCGAACAAAATGAAATCATCACCAATGGCCTGAACAACCGCCGGCAACATGCGTTCGTCAGGCTCAGTCGAGACGAAGCAACTGCCGCTTTGGAAATACTCAATCGGCTCCCGCTTCATTAACGGTACCTCAGCAGCGCGTCGTTCATAATGTTCGTGCATACGATCAAGCCAATATGGCACCCAACTGCATCCGGCTTCCAGGAATGCAAACCGGAGTTTCGGAAACAGTTCGATCACACCACCGCAGATGATGCAAGCCAACGCGATCATCTGCTCGAATGGATGCCCAACCAAGTGCGACATGAAGTGGGTGTCAAACCGCTCCGTGCCAGCCGCATTCAAATACGCGCCATTTCCCCAATGGATGCCGATTGGAATGTTGAGCTTTTGAGCCTCTTCGTAAATCGGATAAAAATCTGGGTGATCGAGATTCTTCCCATTGACGTTTGGCGGCATCGCAATACCAACATGCCCCAGTTCCTGGATGGCCCTCCGCACCTCCTGAACCGACGCTGGAATATCTTGCAATGGTAGCGCTGCCATCGCCTTGAGCCGTTGCCGATTCACGCTGCAAAAGTCAGCGTAATAGTCATTGCAAGCGCGGCTCATGGCCACAGCAAAATCCTTGTCCGGCAGCGCGCTCAAACCCAACCCCATACTGCCAAAGATGACCTGAACATGAATCCCTTCCAGATCCAGGTCGCCAATCCGCGCAAGCGGGTCTTGCGCGCCAGGTTGAACGCCTCCCATCTTCGGTCCTTCGACTTTTTTGTGTGCCTGTTTCAATCGCGGCTCAGGGTACAGCCGCCCTTCCATGATGATCCGCGTCAACCCGTAGGTGTCCTTGACGATGATCGGCCGGCGTGAGCGATAAGGTTCTTCGAGGAACTTCTCGAACACTTCCACTGGCTCGTTAATGTGGGTATCGCTATCAACTATCATGATCTCTTTTCCTCCTTTTCAAGTTGCTTCAATTGCTTTCGGCGAGTAGACGTTCCAGATAAAGCGGCCGGACCAGCTGCGGCCGTGACGGCGGCAACGCATAGTCGGGCTGGAAACGAATTTCTATTAGCTGTCCACCCTGAAACACCTTCTCGATCTCTCGTAAATGTCTTATGTTATCGAGCGGATTGGCTCTGACGACGAGCATATCGGCAATTTGACCGGGCTCAATCGAGCCGAGGTCACGACGGTTCAAAAACCGTGCGGCAGAATGAGTGGCCGCCCGCAACGCGTGGTATGGTTCCAATCCGGCGGCCACCAGACTTTCAAGTTCTCGGTGGAGCGTGATGCCCGGCACGCCATTGAGGTTGTCTGAGCCGGCTAGCACCAAGCCACCGGCCCGGTGGAATTCCCGCACGAAACGCTCCAGCCGCCGGTAGCCTTTCCGCATCATATCCATCTCCGCGCCGCGAAATGCTTCAAGGATTTTCTGCTCAACAGGCGCCTCAATCCAATGCCGCCGCACCGACTCAGGGACATACGCGAGCGATGGATCGCGGGCATATTTGCTGTCTTCCTGACGCGCGAGCTCGGTATCCAACAAAATACGCCGGCGCACAGCCAGCGTGGGGATGAGCGCTACACGCTTTTCAACAAGCTTTTTGATGAGCGCCGTTTCCTTGGCCTTATCCATCTGTGAAAAACCGCGCAGATCTTCGAGGAAAACGGCCAAGCCCTTGGCATCTGTCTTGACCTGTCCAGGCATTTTGGACGCCGCTCGCGCCACGCCGGTCGCGTGTTCAAGGCCGTCTAAACCGGATTGCGCGGCTTCCATCGCATCCGTTTTGCCAAGATGGCCCGTCACGGGAAGGTCGAGCGCATGAGCGGCCTTCGTTATCTCAGCTAGTTGGTCAGGCGTCACTTTGTGCCGGACCTTGATCGCCGTCACGCCCAACTGATGAAGCAATCGGACCGCCCGCTCAATATCCGATGAATTGGCTATGCCGATATGATGATCACCTTCAGGCGGCGAGGCATCTAGATTGTTGCCGACAAAGAAAAGACGCGGCCCGCGCAACTGACCCGCGACCTGCATTCGACTCAATGCGGAAATCCACTCGACAGGATTACCGAGATCTTTCACGCTGGTGATGCCGTGCGCCAAAAACAACTCGCCCTGCCACTCCCGATAATGCGTGTGCATGTCAATGAGTCCGGGCACGACATACATGCCGGCGGCTTCCACCACTTGCGCATCACGCGGCCATTTCACTTTTCCTGCGCGACCGACCGTTTTGATCCTGTCCCCCTCAATGACGACTACGCCGCCTCGAATAGGAGCTCGCCCCGTGCCATCAATCACCGTCGCGCCCGTGATGACTGTGACCTGAGGTCCGGTCGCAGCCGTCGTGAGCGTCAACACCAGCAGCGTGACGAAACACGCACACAGAGCGGCAGAGGCCATCGCTTTCTGCCGATTCATTCCTTCGCGGTTATGGTGCATCGGTGTGGCTATTCCCTAGCTCCGGACGTGCTGGCAAATTCGTAGAGCACATCGCTTTTGACGATTTCCATCAACGCTTCGGCTTCCCGTTGAATATCCCGCCCCGGAAATTTCTCTTCGCAGATTTTCAACAACTCTGGAATGAGGTTGTCAAACGTCGCGAAGCCTTTCGCCTTCACGATGAGGATGTGCGAATATCCGACATTTGTCCCGAAATAAACCGGATGCTCGTAAGCTGTCCAGCTTTCAATCACACCGGCTTTGACTGCCTCCTCCCACATCGGTTTAAAAACCTGGATGGCAAACTTTCGATACTCGCGATCCCTGCCCGGTTTGGCCTGAACGAACGCGATGTGGTACAGGGGGCGGCTCTTCTCCTCAAAACCGACGCCTCGCTGAGCCTGAGATGGAATGAGTCCGCCGAAAATCAAGATGGTCACAAACGTTCCGAGTAGCTGTCTCATGTCGCTCCTCCTCCTAGAATTTCGTTTCATTCAATCGCTCTTTGAACCACTGTACAAGCGTGGAGCCGAGCGTCACGTCAACCTCAAACAACGAGTAGCCTAACATGCCACCCGGATAGACGAGGATTTTGTTTCGACCGTTTCGGGCAACGAACTCCACAAATGCTTTCGACGACGCGCCGAACGCATCGCCGGTGACGAGTAGGACAGGTTGCTTAATGGCCGCTGCGATTTCGCAGTCACCAGCCAACTCATGCGGCTTCACCACCGGCGTGAGCATGGCGATGGCTTTCACCTGCGGAATCTCTCGAGCTGCGCTCAAAGCGAGCTTGGCGCCGAATGCTGTACCGAGAATGCCGATGCGTTCCCGATCAATGCCTGGCTGGGAAAGCAAAAATTTATATCCCTCCAGAACGTCGTTCAATGCCTCAGACATGGTCTCGACGGACATATCCAACAAAGTTCCACGATTCGTACTCTGACCGATGCCACGCCAGTCCAAATTCAGCACAGCTATACCCTGTTTGACAAATGCGCGTTCAAGGTTGTAGTAGCTCATGCGGTCGGAAAGCGCTGTCGGCAACAGGATGACACCAGGGACAAGTTGATCGGTACTAGTTCGATCCGGTAATCCCAGATGAGCATAAAGAATCCAACCATCCTGCGTCTGAAGCATGACCTCGCCAATCGGCTCAGGGCGCCGCAGTGCATTGACAAGCCAGGCCCCGGCCCTAAAATCAATCGCTTGTTCGAGCGGTTGATTGGGATATTTGTTGCGCCACAGACTGCCCATCGCCAGACCGACGCCGAGTCCATCCTGAACCCAGATTTCGCTTGTCGAGGACGCCATCAGACGGTGCGCTCCGAGCAAACTGTCGAGGCTCGGCTTGTCTTCGCGACTAACGATGAACAACACGGATTTGTCCGAGTAAGCAGTCATAAGGGCTAATGCTTGTTCACTGAGACGGCCTGAAATGATGACAAAGGCTTTCACGCGCGCATCTCCAGCCGCTTCAATGATAGCTGGATCAGCGCTGAATCCTTCAGCCGCCACACCGATCTGCATCGCATTGACCTCCGGCTGTGCGGCTAGAAAATCAATGGCGGCTCTTACATCCAACCTCACCCGTTCGCGCTGCGCCGGCGAGAAAGCAGCAAAGGGAATTTGCCTCTTACTTTTCCCGCACCCGCGCCAATCAATTCGCAGCGTAACGAGTGACTCTTGAACCTTCACCCAACCAGGATATACAGCCCAAACAATCTGCGTGTGCGTAGCACCGTGTAATAACAAGGCCGCCGGCCGCTTTTCTTCATGCCGCAAATTAACCGGGATCGTCAGCGTACCATAGATCGTCCAATCGTCTTCGGTCTTGAATGAGATTTCTTTCTGTATAGCCTGAGGCGCTTGAATTATTTCTATAGACGAGTTCTGCGCAGACACCGGAGGTCCACCAGCAGTTGCGAGCCATACAAACATGAGGAAGGAGTAATAACTAAGCCCCATATATCCACCATACTATTCTAGGGTTGATTCACCCAGCGCCACTGATTGTGTTGCCGTCCGTTGTTTCGCCTGAGATTCAGGTATAACCAAGAAATAGAAAATGGCGAATGCCACGACTGCCATGGCAGCCGCGACCAGAAAGGGCAATGCCCAGTTACCGGTGGCTCTGTAAATATACCCGGCTGTTGATGGACCGAACATGCCACCGAAATTTCCTGCGCATGTCATCACTCCGGAAATCGCCCCAACCAGCTTGGGATCGAGCTCCAGCGGAACACCCCAGTAGCCACCGGTGGCGAGATTAATAATGCATAGGTAGGCAGCAAAACAGGCGACCGACACGCTGCCTGATGGCACCAGCACAGCAGCAACCAAAAACGGCACGCCCAGGATGATACACATTGCCGGTCCTTTGATGCGGGCAATGTGTGGCTGAAAACCTCGCCGCAACAGTTGATCTGATAGCACGCCACCACTCACCAAACCGATAAAGCTGGCCGCCGTCGGAATCATGCCGATCCAACTCATTTGCTGTAATGTGAACCCACGGCCTTTGACCAGATATGTCGGCAGCCACAACATGATCATCCACACACCAAACACGAGACACATGTACGATAACGACAGCATGAGCACGGGGCGCGACCTGAGGATGCCCCATGGAGAAACCATTTCGGTTGTACGACGTGGGATGACATGCTCCTGAATCATTTTCAACTCAGCCTGACTGATGCGCGGGTGCTCGGTCGGATGATTGGTGGCCATCAGTAACCAAGCAACCATCCATACCACACCGATGGCTGCATTAACGTAAAACACCATCGGCCAGGAAAACGCCTGCACCATCCAGATGGTGAACGGATAGGCAATAGCTTGCCCCAAATATGAACCGGAGAGACTGATTGTTTGTGCCCGGCTGTACTCGTGCCGAGGAATCCAACGAGCATTGAACGAAGCATAGGCCGGGAAGCTCACTGACTCGAATGCGCCAACCAAAAAACGAATGACTAACATCAACCCAAAGGCCATCGCGCCAAGCGGAGTGAGCGCAGTAAACAGCGAAAAAAACAGGCAGGACAATGCAATTACTTTCTTGGCATTCCAACGGTCAGCGATCAAACCGCCAGGAAACTGAAACAGCGTGTAGCCGGCGAGAAAAGCTGAGAAAATCAGACCAAACTTCGCCTCATCCCAACCGAGCGCCGGCATCATGACCGGTGCAGCAACGGAGATGTTCACCCGATCAGCAAAGTTAATCATTGCACCGATGGTGAGCAATCCAACCAATCGGTACCGCACAGGCCATTTCGGTTTGTGGGGATTTGGTTCGGTCATACAATAGGTCAATAAATCAGTGGAGCTGCGACCTTTCCTCCCGCCTCTTGCTTGCTACATCTTACCTCTGGCTTCCCTCTTCAATTGCTGTTCAAGCCACACAGGCCGCTCTAGTTGGGGCCTGGGAATCGGCATGGCGTAATCCGGGTTATAGCTCGTATCAACCTCCTTCCCATTTTTGATCACCAATTCAACCTGCTGAATATTTTTAATATCGTCCAGCGGATTGCTTTTCACGATAATCAGGTCGGCGAACTTGCCGGCCGCAATGGTCCCCAATTCCTTCTCTTTTCGCAAAAACTCCGCATTACCTTGCGTCGTCATTCGGATGACCTCTCCCGGCGATAGTCCCAACTCAACCATCATTTCCATCTCTCGATGCAAACTCCGCCCCGGCACCATGACACTGGTTGAACTGCCCACGAGTAGCTTCCCACCAGCGTCATGGAATTGTTTCAAGAACCGGCTCATATTCCGATAGGCGCGGCGGAACCGGTCTCGTTCCTCCGGGCTTTTGGGCTCAAACAGCACGGAGGTTCGCCATAACTTTCTCACTTCGTCCGGCACGTAGCGCAGGTTTTCATTTCTGGCGAACATTGCATCTTCCTGCGCATACGCTTGGCGGTGGTCGGAAGCTATTCGGAAGTACGTCACCAGCGTCGGCTGAATGGCTACTTTTTTTTCAACCAGCAATCTGATCAGCCGGGCGAAATTCTCCGGTTTCATTTCAGCCATCTCATTGAGGTCGTCATAATAGCCGGTGAGCTCGTTCTCTGGTTCTCGGTCCTGAATAAACTCGGCGTTTGGCCCGGTCGAACGCGCCACGCCGGTGGAGTGTTCAAGCGCATCAATGCCGGCCAACGCCGCCTGTATGGCTCCCAGACGACGTATGTGACCTGTAACGCGCAAGCCGAGTTTGTGAGCTTCATCAGCGACGACGCGCAATAACTCCAGGGTAATCTGCTGATGAACTTTGATTGCAATGGCGCCGTTTTCTTTCAGCAGGCGAACTGCACGGCGGGCCATCTGCGGACTCTCCAAACCAATATGATGATCTCTCAGGGCTGGAGGCGCTGTCAGACTATTGCCGGTATAGAACAGCCGCGGCCCTCTGACCAAACCCTCATCCAAAGCGGCACTCAACGCTTTCAACCATTCCACCGGATTGCCAGTGTCTTTGACTGTGGTCACGCCGTGCGCCAACGTTAATTCACCGTGCCATGCATCATAATGCACGTGCCCATCAATGAGTCCAGGCAGAATGAATTTGCCATCCGCCCGAATGACGCGGGCGGCCTTCGGATATGCGATGCTCCCCTTTCTGCCCACTGCCGCAATTTTGTTTCTGTGTACTACCACGACGGCGTTCTCCATGACGGGGCCGCCCGTGCCATCAATCAACGTGCCGCCTTCGATAACGATGGGATGCGGCCGATCTCCGCCAGTCTCTACCTGCTGAAAACTAAGAATTAGCGTGAGACTGACAAATGAGACTATGCCCTGTGAGGTTCTCATCCAATTTTATTCCTCGCACAAATCGGTGATCTGCGATTGCGCGATGAGGTGAACGTACTTGTTATGTGTACCGCGATGGCCTTCATCCTGACGATATCGCTTCAAAGCCGCTTCATCGTCGAAATCCATCGAGATGCCATATTGAAAGGCGGCGTTCTGATTGATCTGCGGGCCAGCTACCACATGGCGGACGCCTTCGATCTGCGTAATGTTGGCTTTGACCTCGCGAATAATTTGTTGAATCTGAGCCGGCGATGTATTGGGTTTGAAATTAAGCAAAATCGTACGGCGTATCTTTTTACTGCCGGCTGAGGTTGTTGCCGTCGTCGCCCAACTTCCGAGCAACGCGCCAATCAACACGGCTACAACGACGAATGCAAGAGACAGTTTTTGTTGCGTCATGGATCTCCTCAGATATTGAACTAACTGGGCTTGGTCACCCGCGAACTGTGAAAGTGAATGAGCGTCCACCGGCCATTCTTCCTGACGAACACATCAGTTTGCTTGCCTTCATACGCGTACAGCTTGCCGCCTTCGGCTTCCCCAGTTTCGATGAAGTGATACGTCACTACCGCCGCATCGCCAACGATCTGCACGCGCGGTTGAACCTTGTACAGACCCGTGGCAGTCGAGTATTTGTAGAACGTCTTCAATCCATCTTCAACCGTTTTGCGGTCGTCGAGGCGATATGGATTGGAAGCGTGGAATGCGCTCAATTCTTCATCAACGCTCCGAAAAAAGGCCGCCATGTCCTTGTTTAGGTAGGCAGAGGTCATGCGACTCTCAATGTCCAAAAGCTCTTTCTCGGGGCGGTTTTGACTCACCGTGCCCACTTGTTCGACGGCCAGCCCTAGCACAAACAGCAACATTGAAACGAGCGAACGTGTGATTTTTTTCATCAGATTCTCCTTGCTCACATTGTTATGCAGGCCATCCATCGCGCTGATGAAGGTGACTGAGGAACTCACGCCGTGTCCGCGGGCCATGGGTACTGAAACTCGGTTGAGGGTTTTCCATGTAGGCTATTTTGGTCTTCTCTACCTGGTCACGGCGAATTCTCTTCAGTATCTTTTTCGGATCAATGCCGTAAGGAACGGTCGCATTCAGACCGAAGACCTTAGCTTTGATTTCCTTGGTCAGTGCCGGGTAGCCGTATCGTTCTTGAAACTCCTGCGAAATCTGGAACGCCCGGAACGCCTGAATCTGATCCTGCGGCGAGCCGAACCAGATCGAATCCGTTCCCCATAAGACTCTGTCCTCACCGACAAACCTGAGCAGCTTGCCGATGACGTGAGCGGCCGCCGCCGGATTCTTCATCACCTGACGCCAGGTGCTTCCAAGTTCGGCATAAACATTGGCATTGGGGGGAATTCCGTGATCGTGGAGCGATTTGATGAGTGCGTCAATGCCTTTGGCCGTGTTGGGGTCATACGGACCTTCTGGTACTGACGGCTCAAACCCTGAATGGTAGACAATAAAAGTGACGTCCGGGAACATTTTGGCAACTGCGCCGATGTCGCGAGGGCTAGCGTAATCAAATGTGAAGCCAGGCAAAGAGAGCCCCTTATGAGCGCAAATGATCTTGACGCCAAGTTCACGGGCCTTCTCAATGAAGGGTATACCGATGGTCGGATCGTCCAGCCACCATCCTGTTTTCTTATCGGGACCCCACGGCGTATAGACTTTCCACGCCTTGATCTTCCATTGTTCGACCAGTCGTTGCATGGCCTCCAGTTGCGCCTTCTTCGGCTCGAGATTGGGCAGCGCCAGACCGTGAATCTGCAAGCGCGGTGAGCCATCTAACTTTTCGACGACAGCACGGGTGGCATCAGCTTCTTCAGTTGTCAGCGGCACATCAGCGAACACGGGCGGCACAGCACTTAAGACAGCCATCGCCGTATCACTATCGAGGAAAAGTTCCTTGATATAATGATCACGGGTCAGACAGTTGGCTGGGTCCGATTCGCCACATTTGGTTTGTCCAAAATAACTCATAAAATCAACAAACTCCTGATTCCGCTTGAGCCATTCACCACTAGGCCTGATGTGGTGTGTCTGGACATCAAAGATGAACTCATCCCCGGCCACCACAGTCGCCGCTGCTTCCGGGTCAAGCGCCATGTCCGGACTGACATCGAAGAATCCGCCGGTATTGCCCCGATGCGCAAATACCTGGTTCATGCAGAGCATCGTGGTCGCCACGCCGCATGCACTCATCAAAAACCGTCGTCGCGACCAGCCAAGCCGCCGCGCATTGGTTTCGGCTTGCTCCATTGCCAAGGACTTCACCAACTGGACGTCAGGGTGAAGGGGCACAGGATGGTACTCACCATTGGAAGTGGCGTCGAGTTTAAGAGGCAACCTCGGTTCTGGTTCAAACCGCGATTTTCGGGGCATAGGTTCCTCACCAGATGAACTTGAAGCCAAATTGAAGCTGACGCGAACTGGTTGTCGTGCGTGTCAGTTGTCCAAAGCTCGCGGGGACGATACCGTTGCCATTGGCATCCACGCCGCTGAAAACAAGGCGACTGGCTGAATCCAGAGGTCCGAAATTCGTATGGTTGAACAGATTGAAGGCTTCAAACCGAAACTCTGTATTCAACCGCTCAGTAATCGGTGTCCGCTTGATCACCGAAAAGTCGAACACATGGAGGTCGGGGCCTTCAAAGATGTTCCGACCAGCGCTTCCATAAAAACCGGCAGGCTGAAGCTGGAAGATCGAGGGATCAATATACCGCGAGGGATTCCCAGTGACCGCGCTTGCTGGGTTGCGGCCCGGCGCCAGATTGGGGCGTTGAGACTGCACATTATCAATCCCACTTCGTGCCCGGTCGAACCCAATGGCCGGACCAAACGGAAACCCGGATCGCATATTGAGAATACCGCCAAGGGACCACCCTTTGGCCAATACGCCCGCGGCGCCCGACCGATTCTTGCCCAGCGGCACATCCCAAAGGAAATTGGCAACGAAGTTGTGTCGCACATCAAAATCGGACAACCCGCGATCGCCACGTGAATTAAATGGATCTTGCATATCGGCGCCAAGCTGCGCGTTGGTGAAGGTGGAATCAATCGAAGAGTTTGTGTCAATAGACTTGGAATAGGTGTAGGCAAAATGGAACTGCAAGCCAGAGGACAGTCGTCGCGTCGCCGTCAGTTGGAGCCCGTGATAATAGGCGTCTCCATTAAACCCGAGGAGCTGAATGGCACCGTAAGCCGGATTCAACCGTGCGGCCTGGATGTTCGAAATCTGCGGATAAAACCGTTGACCGTTGACAAACTGGAAGTCACGCCGGATGTTGGTGCTGTTTCCCGTTTGTAGGTTCACACCGCGCGAACCAATGTAGCCAGCCGTGACGACGAAGTCTTGACCGAGTCCACGTTGTACGTTGAGGCTCCACTGGTAGACGGTGGATTGCTCGGCCTTGAACTGGGTCAACCACAACAAGCCAGGGACAGGAATCGGATTGTTCCCAAATACGGCAAAACAACTTGGAAAGCACGGAGCACCCGTTTGAAAATTGATCCCCGGTATCACCCGGAAACTGGAAAACGGCGGGACGCTGGAAATCTGGAAGCGATACCGCATAGGGAACAATTCCGAATAGAAAATCCCCGCGCCCGCACGGACCGACCAGTTGCCATTACCGGTCGGATCCCAGGCAAACCCGATGCGCGGCCCGAAGTTCCCCCGCGACGGGTTATCAATGTAGGGATCGCCCACCACGGGCGTGGCATCGGTGAAATTGCGGAAATTGGAGACCCGGCCATTGGCTTCCGTCGGCGTGCTGATCGTCTCATAGCGTAATCCCAGATTCAATGTCAGGTTGCGCCGCACCTTCCAGTCATCCTGGACATAGAGGGCAAACAGGGATTGACGGATAGCCCGATAGAAATCCGTTCCCGGTGTTGGGATATAGAGAACCTGAGGGCGCGCCGTCAGAAACAGGTTGAGCCCGCCGCCATACACGTAAACGCCATCCGGCACGAGCGCTGAGTTCGCATTGAGCTGGTAGCGGCGGAGCAACCCGCCGATCTTCAGATTATGCCCTCCGCGGGTGTATAGAAATTGATCGCTGACCTCATACGTGTTGAGGACAAAATTGCGCCCGGCCGTCAGGGCCGGTCGAAGCTCAGTGAACCCGGCCAGCGAGAATGCGCCCATCGGGTGGCCAGGCAGAAACCCCAGGTCCGGACTAACTGGCACGTTAAACGGGAAGTCGCTCACAAACGCCGACCGGTTGAAGCCAAATCGAGCGTTGTTGATCGCGCGCGATGTGATCAACCAATTCCCTTCGAGGGTCATGTACTGATTCCGATTGGTGAGAACCTGATTCTGAATGACGGCGGCCACCTTGGTCAGTTCGGAATCGTCAAACGTGTAGCGACCGAACATACTGAGTTTCTCTGTCAACTGATGGTCCAGTCGAATCGTGAGGAAATCCTCGTTGGTGACTTCATTGAAGTCCTTGCGAAAGATCCCCGTGTCTCCAGAGATGGGTCCATTTGGCATCGGATACAGGGCCAGATACGGCAGCACGTTGGGATGCACCATCACCTGACCGGTGGTGAGATTTCCCATACGGGCGGCTGGGCTCGGAACGTTGAAGATGGTCGACGTGCCTTCGCCCCGCCGCAATCCCTCAAAGCTGCCAAAGAAGAAGGTTCGATCTTTGACGATGGGTCCCCCCAGACTGCCTCCAAATTGATTCCGCTTGAACGGGAGTTTTTGGGCGTTGAAGAAATTGCGCGCATCCAGTGCGCTATTGCGATGGAAGATGAAGGCTGTGCCGTGAAGGTCGTTTCCGCCGCTTTTAGTCACAGCATTGATGATGGCCCCGCCGCCCTGGCCAAACTCGGCTGAGTAATTTGACGTGAGCACTTCAAACTCTCGGAGCGCATCCACGCCGAGGAACCCGCCGCTGAGGCCCCCCGGTGAGTAGCCAAACGCATCCACCGTTTCCGTGCCATCGAGATAATAGGTATTGAAATCCAACCGGCCGCCATTGACCGACAGTCGCGTCGCGCCGGGCCCAACCTCATCCTGACCGAACGTGATGGTGCTCGTGCTGATGACGCCGTTTTGCAGCGTCGCCAGTTGATACACGTCGCGACCATTCAACGGCAACTGCTCAATTTGCCGCTCATTAACCAGCCAGCGGACCGCTGAATTGGTTGTCTCCAGTAGCGGCGCGTCACCTTGCACCAGGACGGTCTCCTGAATCGAGCCAACCGCGAGCGAGAAATCAACCACGGCTTCGCGCCCCACTGTCAGCTCAATCCCACTGCGCACCTCCTGCTTGAATCCATCGCGCTCGGCTTTGATCTCATACAAGCCGGGCGACAGTTCCGCCAGACGATAGCGACCTGCTTCATCCGTGTTCGTCTCCCGCGAAATGCCTGTTCCCTTGTTCGTGGCCGAAATCCTGACATTGACCACGACTGCGCCACCCTGATCAGTGACTGTCCCTGACACCGTTGCCTTGGTGCTTTGAGCAAACGCGACAGTGGTCGATGACGCCATCGGCATTGAGATGACTACGACTATCACGGCCAGTCGCGCCCAAAACTTGATCTTAACCCAAAACTTGATCTTAAGTTGACTCATACGTTTAGCCTCCCTGAGTGGTGCTTGCCTTCGTTGAAAAGGATTCATAATGCCAATTCTAGGCAAATCCATCAATCACTCTGGTCAATCGGCGACAGCCTGATCTGAATTGAAAATCTGTCTGGCAATAATTAACCGTTGAATCTCAGACGTGCCCTCGTAGATTTGAATGCCTTTAGCGTCGCGCATCAGTTTTTCGACTGGATAGTCTTTCATGTATCCATATCCGCCAAATATCTGCACGACCTCAGTTGTAATCTGCATGCATGTGTCAGCGGCGAACGCCTTGGCAATCGCTGCTTGTCGTGTATTCTGCTGACCATGATCAGCGATCCAGGCCGCTTGCCATGTCAGCAACCGTGCTGCCTCAATCTGAATGGCCATATCAGCCACCTTAAAACTGATGGCCTGATGCCGAGCGATCGGCCGACCGAAGGTTTTCCGTTGTTGTGCATAGGCGATAGCGTGTTCCATTGCCCGCCGTGACACGCCCACTGCGGTCGAAGCGACAACGGGTCGCGACCGATCAAACACTTGCATGGCGATCTTGAATGCGCTGCCTTCGTGACCGAGCAGGTTATCTTTAGAGACGACCACATCTTCAAAGATAATCTGCGCACAGTCCGATGCCCGTTGGCCCATTTTGTCCTCCTTCTTGGTCACGCAGACGCCCTTGGTTTCGCGTTCGACGATGAATGCGCTCAGACCATTATATTTCTTCTCCCGATCTGTGCTGACAAAAACGATATAAAAGTGCGCATAGGAACCATTCGAGATGAAGTTTTTGGTCCCGTTCAACACATACTCATTCCCAACTCGCCTAGCAGTTGACTGGATAGAAGCAACGTCGGAGCCGGCAGCCGGCTCTGTAACAGCGTATGAAGCAATCTGACGATCCGACGTCATTCGTCCCAGATACTCTTTCTTTTGCTTTTCTGTGCCAGCCACAATGATAGGGATTGCTGCAACAGCATTCATCCCCAACGCACCGGCAATCCCCGGGCATCCCCATGTCAGCTCCTCATTGATGATGCATTCATCCAGTATCCCCAGTCCTGGACCACCATAAGCGTGCGGAATATTGAGATTGATGAGTCCGACATCAAATGCCGCGTGGAAGACTGGCCATGGAAACTCCGCTGTCTGGTCATAGTAGCGCGCGACCGGCGCGATCTCTCGCTCAGCAAACTCATGTGAGAGTTTTTGCAAAGCTCGTTGCTCGTCACTCAGGGAGAAATCAATCATCAGACACCTCCAACACTGAATAACCAATATGCGAGGAATGATTCCTGAAGGATGGTAGGTTGAGACCACCAGGAATTGCTACGTTGCACCCCAATTCACCATTTCACTCATGAGCCTCAAATAAATCTTCGTAGGGAATACCTGTCCTCGCGGAGTGTTCCACCAGCCGAGCTTGCTCCTGCCTGGCTTGCTGATTGACCGATTGTTTGGCATGTCGAGCCGCTGAGCGGCTGGCAAATTTGCTGAAATTGAGTGATGGAGCTGACAAAATTCGTTCAACCTGCCCACCGCACTGCACACATCCGCTAGGTGAACCAGACTTCATCGCTTGAAGGACTTCAAAAATATGACCACAACGCTGACATTCATACTCATAAATCGGCATAATATCACTCCTAACCAACGCTCACACCTCGGTGGATAAAATGGCTGTCGCATGGGTTGACATGATTCCACCTTCGGCATGAATCAACACAGTTCGTGCATTCGCCACCTGCCGCGCGCCGCATTGCCCGCGCAGTTGTAACACAGCCTCAACGAGTAAGAGTAGCGCACCAGGATTGCCCGGATGCGCATAGGCGAGCAATCCCCCATTGGTATTGACCGGCAGCCGGCCGCCTAGTTGTGTCTGGCCAGCCTCGACAAATGCTCCACCCTCGCCTCGCTCACAAAACCCTAGGTCTTCAAGAAACATAATCACGGTTGGCGTAAATGGATCGTACAACATGGCGCAATCCATATCTACAGGTCGGCGATCAGCCATCTCATATGCCTGCGCCCCAGATTCGACAGCAGCTGTCCTCGCCAGATCAATAGCCTGACTGACGTGCTCGTGCTGATGTGCTTCACCGAGACCAAGGATGTAAATGGGCTTGGATTTCAAATCTCGGGCCCGCTCTACACTGGTTAGCACCAGTGCAGCACCACCATCTGAGACCAATGCGCACTCCAGTACGTGCAGCGGATCAGCGATCAGCTTGGAGTTCAGCACGTCATCCAGCGTGATCAGTTGTCGCATCTGCGCGCCCGGATGCAGAAATGCGTGCTTGCGGGCAACAACAGCTACTTGCGCATATTGCTCTGGGCGTGTTCCAGAAGCATGACGATGAGCCTGAGCAACCAAGGCATAGAGAGCCGGAACAAATGTCCCATAGGGAATTTCAAACTGCGGATGCCCCGCATTGGCAGCCATCAACTCGATCATCTTTTCACGAGAGAAGGCGCTCAACCAGTTATCCGCCGCTGCCACCAGTACCGACTGACACAAGCCCGCAACGATGAGGCTCACAGCCTGTTGAATCGCTGCAATCATCGTACCTCCGCCTGTTCCTAGCGTTAGGCAGTAATGTGGGTTGATGCCCATATATTCAGCTATCCACTCAGCATGATAATAATGCGGCTGTGACCATGAATTGGCAGTGATCATGCCATCAATCTGCTTGTTTGTAAGACCAGCATCGTCAAGGGCCAGTCGGCAGGCCTTGGCATACATCTGTGTCGCCGTCAGGTGCGGAACACAACCGACCTCGGTTTGTCCAACCCCAACAATGGCAACCCTGCCACGAAGAAAGCTCACGTCTCCGTTACCTCTTCAGCACGATACCCGCTTTTTCACGATCCCACGTTGCTGCATTGAGCGCGTCAGCACGGAGCTTGTATTTCTCAATCCGCTGTGAAGGATTCTTCGGCAAAGCCTCTCTGAACTCCACATAACGAGGGACCATGAAATACGCCATGCGGGATTCACAATAACGGACCACTTCTTCGTGCGTCATTGACAGGCCCGGCCTAAGCACAATCACGATTTTCACATCATCCTCTCCCAGCTCTGAGGGAACGGCAATGGCTGCCGATTCGAGCACCGCTGGGTGTTGATTGACGACCCGCTCAATTTCAAAAGCTGGGATATTCTCGCCACGACGCCGAATCGCATCTTTCTTCCGACCGACGTAATACAAAAAACCGTCCTCATCGAAGTAGCCGAGGTCGCCTGTGTGAAACCATAAGTTACGAAACGCTTCAAGCGTGGCTTCAGGCATTTTGTAATACCCGGACATCATCGTATACGGTTGGCGTGGACGCACGACGATCTCGCCTGTTTGTCTGGGGGCCAGTGGTATATCATCATCGTCAACAATCTGGACTTCATAGTCCTCAATTGGCTTGCCACAACACCCAGGGCGACGAGGCTCATAGAGTTTTGGCGGAATAATCAAACACTCAGTCATGCCGAACGTTTCATAAATCACCCGCAGCCCAAACCGGCGTTCAAACCCTTCCAGATCACCAGGCGGCGGAACAATCACGGCTAACCTGACCCGATTTTCTCGATCCCTCGCAGATGGCGGGTTCTTCATCAAGATATTCCCGACTGCGCCCATCCCGAGGAAAATCGTCGCTTGCGAAGCAATGATCTCATCCCAAAACGTACTAGCACTGAATCGCTGATATAGAGCAACCTGTGCGCCGGCGTAGAGCGCCGACATAATCGAGCCAATTTGCGCATTGATGTGAAACAGTGGCATGCATGTGTAGGAAATGTCCTCTTCGGTATACCCAATGCTGTTAGCTACCATCTGGGCATAGAAGTAGTAAAAGTGGTTGGTCATCACTACGCCTTTTGACAATCCAGTCGTGCCACCTGTATAGAGGATCATGACTGGATCCGTGTGGCGTACCTCAACGATCGGTTTTTCAGCTGAAGATGCTCGCAGGGCATCCAGCGGGAGCCAATCCAGGTGAGACAAACCTGAATCGCGCTCAAACGCATGGCCGGCATGAACAACTAACAGGCGCAGGCGAGTCAGGTGAGCGGCAATCTCATTGACAGTCGAAATATAGAGATCATCGAGAACTAATATCTCAGCATCAGAATTGTTGATGATATGCACCAACCCTTCGCCTTTATAAGCCGTATTAATCGGCACGGTCACAACGCCAAGTTTGGCTGCTCCCAATAGCAAGTAGAGATATTCTGGGCTGTTCTGCAACATGAGGGCCAGCTTTTTCCCCTTCTCCAAGCCCAATGCCCGGAGGCCGTTGGCATAACGATTTGCCTCCTCATCCAGGCCTTGATAGGTGATACTCTGCTCACCTTTGAAGTTCAGAAACAGCCGCTCGCCATACGTGGCAGCACGATCTTCGAGCAACCGACTAAGTAAACGATCCTGGACTGCATGCTCCATAGCCTTCAGGCTCAAAACCGCTTTCCGGTAACGTACGTTCGATAGAGTCCATCATGCCAGAGCTGATAGGCATCAATCGCCTCAGTCGCCGCCTTCCACATGGACTCCATTTTGTCAGGTTTACCGTAGTTCCGCATTAGCATCTCGATGCTCTCACCATGATCAATGTCAGCGATAATGTGCATGTCGTAGTAGAAGGTTTCCGTCATGCCATAGTTCTTGACCAGCCCATCACGTATGGCCGTAAAGTAGCGTGGGCTTTGTGTCTCCAACCCGAAGCCAAGACAGACCATCGCCTCTTGCCAAGGTCTGTCACGCGCATAATATTCCATGACTCGCATGAACGCATTGGTCTCCGGCAACAGTGTCGCATAATAAAGCGCATGGCGGTCTGCTCCAAACGATTTCTCCGCCATATCCAATAACAAGTCAACGTGGTCAGCCGGATTACGAAACTCGCCGTACAGATTATCGAGTAATACGTTTTTGGCTTGGCGGTGCTCAAGATCAACAGGGATGTTCCCGAGCAACCATGGTAACCAGGCTTTTCCGCCTCGTTCAACATACACACAAAATTGGCCGAGATAGCCAATGATGCCTTCGCGGCTGATCGTCCCATTGACGATGGACTGAGTAAATGGATGATCGGCAACATGCCGCTCGTCGCGATAGGCTCTCAGTTTCACAATCAGTTCTTCAGCATCGGCACACTCCCATGGTTTCTTAGTTGATTGTGCATCTTCTCTCATAATCACATCTCCTTAAAAAATTGGCTCCTTGACTTGATATTGTAGCACCCCTAGAATGGCGTGCCTGTGGAAAGCGAATCCCTATCGGCGCTACGATACGCCGGAACAATCCGTCAAAAATGGCTCTGTTTGCTTTGCGTTTCACTGGGAACGTTCATCGCGTATCTTGATTCGAGCATTGTGAATATCGCGCTGCCCACATTGGCCAGGTACTTTCAGGCTAACATCCCTGACGTTGAGTGGGTCGTCACAGCGTATCTGCTGATGATCACTGGACTCACTGTCGTCTTCGGTCGAGTCGCGGATATGTACGGTCGCAAAAAAGTCTACATAGCCGGCTTTATCATCTTCACCATTGGGTCGGCTCTGTGCAGCACCGCACCATCCCTTTGGTTGCTCGTCGCATCTCGCTGTATTCAAGGTATCGGTGGGGCAGCATTACTGGCCAACGGCATTGCTCTCCTGACCGAGTCCTTTCCTCTGGTAGAACGGGGCAAAGCGCTCGGTCTCAACGCCTCCACACTGGCATTGGCTGGCATCTCCGGTCCGTTGCTTGGTGGATTCCTGACCGAGCACATTGGCTGGCCAGCGATTTTTTACGTCAACATTCCTATCGGCATTATTGCCATATTCCTATCAGCTAGATTCTTGCCAGCATCCACAACATCTCCACAAACCGAACCGTTCGACTGGCCAGGCTCGATTACCCTCGTCGCTGGCCTTAGTTGCTTTCTTCTCCTATCTAACAGCCTATCCAGGCATGAAGGCCGAAGCGTTATGATAATCGGCTTGTTGATCACGGCACTGGCTTTTGCTCTCATGTTTCTGTTGATCGAAGTGCGCAACAAACATCCACTGCTAGACCTGAGGCTCTTTCAACGTCGCGCTTTCAGCGTTGCGGCGGCCAGTTGTTTTCTCAGCTTTTGGGCCATGTCAGCAGTCATTTTTCTGGTTCCGTTTTACCTTGATCGTGTTCTCGGTTACAGCCCGACGCAAATAGGCCAGATCCTAGCTCCAGTGCCGCTGGTTCTGCTTGGAGCCGCTCCGCTGGGTGGCTATCTCGCTGACAGATTTGGAGCACGGCCAGTGTGCCTCATCGGCGCCACTATCAACTGCCTTGGACTCCTGTCGCTTAGCACCCTCGACGCCAGCATGACAAGGTTCGATGTGATGCTTCGTCTAATCCCATTTGGCTTAGGCACCGGACTCTTCCAACCGCCGAATAACAGCAAAATGGTGGGAGCTGTCCCCAGCCATCGTCTCGGTGTTGCATCGGGCCTCATCGGAGCGATGAAAAATCTTGGCTCCATGAGCGGCGTGGCCACCATCAGCTTGATTTTTACCTTCGCCCAGCTCACGGCGTTGCAACACCTGTCAACCTCTGGGGAATCATCGCTTATGTTGGAACGACAAGCATTCGTTTCGGCTCTCCAGTGTACATTCCTGATCGCTACCGCCATTGGATCATTGGTAATTCTGTCTTCAGCAATCAAGGACGAAAAATAGATTACCGGGTGAAACCTAACGCCTAAGCCCAAACGCCAACAGCTTATTCCCGGGCAAATATTGCCCAGCACCGGTGCCAATGAACACCATCGCATGAGCAATGGCTGGGCCAGCAGCGATCGGTTGATACGCAGATGACTCCCAAAGCAACTGGCCATCGCTTGCGCGCCACGCTCTCAACTTACCATCAGTCAAACCTAAGTAAACCACGCCGTTTGCCACTGACATCGGGCCGAACTGAAATGCCGGACACGTGTGCATCCAGACAATGTCTCCAGTGACGGCTTCCAATGCCGCAATCACACAGTTTCGGTCTTGATGATTATTCGATGCAAAAAACACCAGTCCATCGGCTGTAGCCGTCGGTCCCGTTTCTGGCCCCGACGTCGGCACCGATTCTGTGCCGCCAGGTGGTATCGCCGGAGTTAACTGAACGCGCCATAATCGCCTTCGCGTTACTTGATCCCAAGCACGAATACCATCTTTCCCGCCAACCACAATCAACCGCTGTTGTCGGCGCCCGCGCACCACTGTGAGTAGCATCGGCGGACAGTTCAGATCAAGATTTCTCAAATCAGGAGGGATAACCTGATCAGCCCAGCGTAGCTTCCCAGTATCGGCATCAAGCGCGATTAGGCTGCAACTGTGTCGAAGCCGGCCCGGTCGCACCCGGAATGGGCTTCCTGTCGCTACATAAACTGTTCGCGTGCGAATGTCCAGCGATGGAGCAGCAAACACAGCCCCGCCAGCAACATCCTCAGCAACCGTGAAAAAATTCCACAGTAGCCGCCCTGTCGTAGAATCAAGGCAAACAACGCGACCACGTGATTGGTGTTCACGACCACAGGAGATGCCAGCATAGAGCCGTCTGCCGTGAACCAGCGGCGGAGCCCAAAAATACTCGCCGGTATTGTCTGGGTCACCAACGACGGTTTCCCACAGCGGTTGACCCCTGGTGAGGTCTAAGGCAATGACCCGATCCGAGGCGATATACACAGCATTGCTGTCAATCGCTGGCGAAGCAAAAATACCGAGCCGGCGATCAGGTGCATACTGGCGCGTGCCGGCCTCCCAGACCCATAGGAGCTTGCCTGAATAGCGATCCAACGCATAGACGCGACCATCCCAGCTACCTATCACAACATGGCTGCCAACGACCGCCGGTGTCGCCGTAACTCCAGAGCCTGCCTCAAACTCCCAACGCAGATGCAGATGTGTTACCTTGTCTACTCCAAGTTCATGTTCCATCCGATTGTGTCGTGTCTGGTGAAGGTCGTAACCATGCGATGGCCAGTCGCTTGATGGTACTCGTCCCCTTAGTAGTGACGAGGGCACCAACACACGAGCTGCTGCTGTAGCGGAAGAAACGATGAACAACCGACGAGAAACGGCGCGCTTAATTGACACCGGCCTCATGGTTGCACTGCAATTAAAAATTAATCCTCAAGGCGAACTGAAGTTGTCGCGACGTTGTTGTTGTGCTGAAGATTTTACCTGCACTAGGAGGCCTCATTGCCGCCCCACTGGCAGTACGGCCAAGAATAATCTCAACTTCATCTGGCCCAGGTAACGTGAAGTTCGGATGATTCAGCACATTGAACGCTTCAAATCGGAACTCTACGTTAGTTTGCTCGCCGATGTATGTCCGCTTTACCAACGATAAATCGAACGAGTGAAGATCCGGACCATCCAACACATTCCGACCAACAGTGCCGTACCTTCCTTCTGGAGGCAAAACGAATGCGTTTGGATTGAACCATTGTTCAGGACGGCCCAAAATCACATTGCTCGGATTAAATCCGGGCGCCCAGTCAGGCCGTTGGACGAAATCTGTGTTGGCGTCGTTGGCATTATTGAACGTCATGATAGGGTGGAATGGTGAGCCCGATTGTGCAGTTACAATGCCATTGAGTTGCCAGCCGGCGAGGAAGAAATCAACCACACGGCGACCACCCGTCGCCCCTGCTTGCTTTTTGTAGGGTAACTCATAGACAAAGTTCAGCGAGAAGATATGCGGAATATCAAATGCCGAACGCCCTTTGTCTCCACGCAGGTTGTATGGGTCCTGTGCTAATTGCCCAGCCTCATACTGGAAAATGCCCACGGAATCCGAAGCCGTGTCGAGCGACTTGGACCATGTGTAAGCAATCTGGAATTGCACCCCTTGGGTGAACCGGCGAGCCAGGTTAAACTGAAAACCATGATAGTATGAGTCGCCGCTCCATTGTATCTGGCGAACTGACCCCAGGTTCGGGTTGACGCGTGGGTTTTGAATGATTCGCCCCATCGCATCGCGATTGACCGGATAGAGTTTGCCGCGAGCATCAACTGTGAAGTTCTGAGCAATGTTACGCTGGTTGTTGGTTGACAAATTAATACCGCGGGATCCGACATAGGCCACCGTAGCAGTGATGCCAGCAATCAAGTCTCGCTGCAAGTTGAGGTTCCATTGTTGAACGTAAGCTGGGTCTGGTTCAAACTCAATCGACTGCAACCCGAAGACAGCGCCCAGATTGCGAATGGTACTGAACGCGCCGCGAACCGAGGTCAATCCGGTAGATGGGAACGACAGTCCAATGACAAAGAATGGTGGCTGGTTCGACATCTCAAAGCGATACTCAGCAGGCACCGGATGCGCGTAGAAAATGCCATAACCGCCACGCAGACTGGTCTTCCCATTACCCATGACGTCCCAAGCAAAACCTACGCGTGGGGCAAAATCTTTCAACGAGGGGTTCTTGAAAAACGGCGCTCCCACAGTTGGCGTGCGGTCGGTGAGCACATTGCGCAAATTGGCCAATTTTTTATTAGCTTCTGTTGGGCTGGTGATGAATTCGTACCGAAGACCTAAATTGAACGTGAGATTGCGGCGCGCCCGCCAGTCATCCTGAAAGTACAGGGCATACAGTGAGGTGCGAATGCCACGATATGCATCTGCCGGTGGAATCGGAGCAGCAAACAGTTGAGGTCGGTCAGTCAAGAACAACTCATACGTACCGAAAATAAATCCACCAAATGCGGCATTCGTCGAGAGCGCGTTGAACTGCGTGCGACGCCCCAGAAACCCGAACTTGATACCATGTTTGCCGCGCACATAGCTCATCTGGTTGTTCAACTCGAAATTGTTCATGATGAGGAATCGCGGAACCAGCGTCCGATCTGAAAGGGGAGACAATCCGCCCAGATTGCGGAAAAATCCCAGCCCAGTGGCACCTGGCACGAAGAACAGCTCTTGCGGTATCGGATTGATGTCAACATCATCACCAAACACCTTTGAACGATTGTACGAAAACCGAAGACTGTTGACCAAGCTCGGTGAGAATACATGATTATCGCCGATGGTCACATACTGGTTGCGTGCTTCCAAAAATGAATTCTGGATCAAAAGGCGCGGATCAGAACGATCGGAATCGTCAAAGGTGTAGCGGACAAAGAAACTGTTGCGGGGAGAGAAATTGTGATCGCCTCGAATTTGAAAATAATCACCACGCGTTTTGCCAGAACCACTGCGAATATAAACCGCCTGACCCCCACCCAAATCTGGACCATTCGGTCGCGGATAGAGCGCTAGATATGGCAGGATGTCTGGATCAACCCTAGCGCCTCCCGGCGTCACCAGCGTATCTCGCACCTGATTTGACGGCACGACAAATCGTTGTGTTCGGGCAAGTCGCTCACGAAGCCCTTCATACGCACCGAAGATGAACGTCCGATCTTTGATGATGGGCGCTCCGATGCTGCCGCCGAATTGGTTGCGCTTGAATCCGGGTGGCTCACCTACATCGAAGAAGTTACGAGCATCCAGCGCTGAGTTGCGCAAGTACTCGAAGACAGTTCCATGGATACTATTGGTTCCCGACTTACTTACCACGTTAATGATGCCGCCTCCAGCACCACCATATTCAGCACTGTAGTTGTTCGTCAAGAGCTGGAACTCTTGCATGGCATCAACACCGACAAACGCTCCCGTCACGCCACCGGGTGTTGTGTTCTGCGCTTCGTTCACAGATGTGCCATCTAAAAGGAAGTTGTTGTAGTTCAACCGTCCACCATTAATGGACATTTTGACTGCGCCTGTGCCTGAGTCAATCTGAGGTTCCAGCAGCGATCCGACTGGATTGGCGACCCCGATCTGCAACGTCGCTAGTTGAAAAAGATCACGACCGTTTAACGGTAGTTCCCTAATCGTTCGACCATCAACAAGCGCCGAAATCTCCGATGTCGTGGTGCTGACCATCGGTACATCCCCTTGAACAACCATCTCGTCAGTAATGGCACCGACGCGAAGGTTGAAGTTGACAACAGCATCACGGCCTACGGTGAGGATGACACCCTTTCGGATCTCTTTACTAAATCCCAATTGCTCAACTTCGACCTCATACTCGCCGAGCGGCAACTCGGAGACCAAAAACCGTCCCTCAACATCGGTCATCACCGACCAACTTCGATTCGTCCCCACATTTCGTGCTGTCACTTTCGCTCCGGATATCGCCGCGCCAGCCTGATCGTTGACCACACCTAATACCCTTGCTGTCGTTGTTTGAGCAACCACCGAGAATGACATACAGAGGACACAGAGAAGAACCGACAACCTGTCGAAAAACACGTGCATACCTTTACTGAATATGCTTCCCCTTATGCTCATTATCACCTCCATGGGTCTATTGATTTCCCTATACTAATGAGGGCAGGGTAAGATTTAGAATCACGGTGTCATAGCCACTCGAAATCCGGTGCTGGCATAACGAATTAACGGATAATTCCAGTGCCTCGCAGCACATGGCAAACGCCTGGGCCCGCCCCACCAAGAACCACCGCGCAACACTCGGCGCTCACCTGTATCCGGTCCCTTAGGGTTAACCTCAGGAGACCACTGATAGTAGTGCTCATCATATCTATCCTGGCACCACTCCCAGGCATTGCCTGCCATATCGTATAGCCCGTAGCCATTGGGCAGGAAACTTCCCACCGGCGACGTGTACAGAAAACCATCTCGCTTCCGAATACGGTCATTGTCTGACTCGGATCCGACATTGGCACGATAGCACCCGCCGGCATCCACCGCTTCATCTCCCCAAGGATACATTCTCCCTTCAAGACCGCCGCGTGCGGCCTTCTCCCATTCGGCCTCTGTGGGCAGCCGATACTTCTTTCCTGTCACCTTGCTCAGCCACTGACAATAGGCCACAGCATCATTCCAGTTGACAGCAACCACTGGATGATTTGGCTTCAATCGAAACTCAGCTTCGCCGTTCTGAATTGCATCGGGATACCATTCGGCACCGGGATACACATAGCCGGTCGCGTCACAAAAGGCTTTGTATTGAGCGTTTGTCACTTCGAACTTGCCAATATAATATTCATCCAGATAGACGCGGTGCACGGGTTTTTCGGCCTCGCCAAGAAGGTCGCTTCCCATCAAAAAATAACCAGCCGGGATGCGCACCATCTCCGGCTCCAGTTGACTGATGGGCCGGGCCGCCTCCATTCCACCCTGTGACCAGGCTGGCAACGTCGCGTTATTACACCCTATGCAAACAAGGGATAAAAAAAAGATGCCCTTCCAAATCACACAGCCTCCGATGATGACACGCCAGCCCGAGTCGGTAACGCGACTGACACACCACTTCGCAGCCGTCGCACGACATCATAATTGCATGCGATAAAAAACAGATTCAGGAAAACGCCACTTAACGCTCCTTCAATATCCTCGCCAACAATTCGTCTAACTCCGATAATGTAGCCAACAATTAACGCAACCTGAATGTAACCAGCAAGCACCCAGTCAATGGCGCCCCGCTTACGTTTCAAAAGAAACACTAGATACACTATGCACACAGTAGAAATGTAGAGGTGACCAGGGGCAATGTATGGTTCAAACCATTGGCGTTCTTGATAGTCTAGCTCTTCAATAATCATCGTTTTTAATCCCACTCCAAACGATGTCATTGTCAGCCAGCTCACACCATAGTAAATACTCAACCACCAACGGCGCCGCCTGTGATTCATCTGGCTCAAGACAGGATCACGGTACAGGCGGGGATATACAGACAGAAACAGGATCGTGCCGAGGACACTGTTCACCGGAAGATGAATATAAAAACTGAAAAAACCAACGCGGTGTAGCCATCCCACCACGGGCTCAAAATAGGTAGCGAACTCCCATGTATAATGGTATTCCATCGAGCGACGCTTATATTATCAAATGTGACTGACTAATCGGTCGGAATATTAGATAAAAAGAAGAAGTCACCCCAAACCCTCTCAAAGCGACAATGAGGTAGTTGGTACTTGTCGACGTGATGTCTTCCCCTTTCCATTTCGTGCTCCACGCAATGCTGCGCGTCTAGTTTTTTTTTGTTCCCTACCGTCCACGCCAGGAAGCACACCTATGCCCCGTAAAACAAATTGAACCAACGCTTCGCCATAGCTCTCCTTCGTGACACCTTTGAGATTCCAACGCTTCAGAGCCCAAGCCGAACACATGATGGGCAGGAGATTTTCAATGACCCTTATGTTCGGAACGCGGAATACACCGCACTGCACACCTCGCTCTAATACGTCAGCGAAGAGACGAATATATCCTCGCTCTTTCTCAAACACTTCAGCCAGAAACCCAGAATCTTTCATCACGCGAGATTCCTGATAAAGCAACACTATCGCATCCTGATATTCGTCAGTATGATCCATGGCTGCCTTGATCATCGCTTTGATCTGCTCAATTGGCTCATCCGTGCTTCTAGCAGCCGCTTCTAACCTGGTGCGTAGCTCATCAAGGACGCTGTCGTAAATCAGGAACAAAATGTCGTTTTTGCTTTCCACGTAATCATAAATAGAACCATATGCCAGCCCAGCCAATTGAGTCACCTGCCGCAAATTGGTCTCGTGAAATCCATTCTTGGTAAACGCCCGAAGCGCAGCTTTATAGATCTGGTAGCGTCGTTTTTTGACGAGCGCTTCGTCTTTGACACTCGTCTTGACCAGTGGTCTTTTCTTCATATAAACGAATGATTAATTCCCAGAGTAATTTGACCCTGAGTTGGGCCAATTGGACCCAGCTGTGGTAAGTAAGAACTGTGGCAGTTCCGGTAAGCTCCCTCTCTGATGCCCTGAGGGCTCGGCAAGCTGCCGCCATCCCAATCTAAGACCGGGGATGAATCAGACACTGTTCCACTACATCGAGCCAATACTGACTACGCCTTTCCGCCTACGAGTCTCTACGACGTCTCGTTAACACTGAAAGGCAACAACCGGCTTATCAGGGTTGCTAGATTGACATGAAGCATGAGCTCGGATAAACACTGACCGTAACAATACAAACCAAATCATCCCTTCTACAACCTAACAAACCCTCACCTAAATTTTCTTACCCGCCAACGGTATCAGTAAAAAGCCGGCATATTAGTATCAGAATCGGCTCTCGATGTCAATCAATTTTCGCGCTCGCCCCTAGTTCATTCGAGCGGTCGGAAGCGTCCTTGACGACTTCAAATTCATAGTAGATCTCCTTGCCACGTATGATGAAGCTCAAATAATGCTCCCAAAACCGCCGCAAGAACCGCATCCAGGGGAATCGTTGATCAAGATTGATGAGGAATTGAATGCCGAGCAATTTCCAGAGATTTAACAGCGACACGTGAATCCGTCGCGGAACTAATCGTACCTGCGTGTAAAAAGGAAATGGCGCCTCCGGATCGGTAAAACAACGAAAAGAGAAGCTGTTCAGATGAGTCCGATGGGTTGGGTCTGTAGCCCAATCCGGATTTGTATAATGAGGGGCAAGAAACTTAATCACGCCGCCGGGCTTCGTGATCCGGTGAATCTCACTGACCACATCCAACAAACAATCTACATGCTCGATCACATGCCGACCAATGACCTCATCAAATGAGTTATCGAGGTAAGGGTACGGAACACAGTTCAAATCATAGATCACATCGGCAGCCGTGCGCGGATTGATGTCCATGCCAATGGCGCCCGGCGTCTTATGCGCTCCGCAGCCGATATCCAGAATCCTCACCTCAGACCTCACAAATGCAATGAGCCGATGTTTTCCCCCTGAGTAACGTGACAGCCGATGTCCAGCATCCTCACCTCAGACCTCACAAGTTCAGACACGGGACTGCGACCGTCTCATTCAACCATAACCAACCATAAATGAGCCGGTGCCTGAAGACTATCGCTGCCGCGTCAGCGGCGAGCCGACAAAGGCTTGCCTGCGCCGATGGACAAATGGTGGAAAGCGGCGCTCCCCGGATAGGTGGCGGCCGCGCCAAGGTCCTGCTCAATTCGCAGCAACTGATTGTATTTGGCGATGCGGTCAGTCCGGCTCAGCGAGCCGGTTTTAATTTGGCCGGCATTGGTCGCCACCGCCAAGTCAGCAATGAATGGGTCTTCAGTTTCGCCAGACCGATGGGAAATAATCGTTGTATAACCGTGCGTCTTGGCCAGCTCAATGGTTTGCAGCGTTTCCGTCAGCGTACCGATTTGATTCACCTTGATCAGAATCGAATTGGCAATGTGTTGTTGAATGCCTCGCCGGAGGAACTTCACATTGGTGACGAACAAATCATCACCAACCAGTTGCAGGCGGCTACCCAACGTGACGGTCAGGTGCGACCACCCATCCCAATCACTTTCAGCCATGCCGTCTTCAAGTGAGATGATCGGATATTGCCGCACCCAGTTGCCCCAGAACTCAACCATTTGGTCTGATGTTCGTTGCGATTGATCCGATTTAGCAAAAATGTATCGTCTCTTGGTCTTGTGATAAAACTCGCTTGCCGCTGGGTCCAATGCCAGCGCGATCTGCGTGCCAGCCTTGTAGCCGGCCTGCGTGATCGCTTCGAGAATAAGCTCGACCGCCTCTTCATTGGACTTTAAATTCGGAGCGAAGCCGCCTTCGTCGCCAACGCTGGTTTGATGCCCACGACTCTTAAGCACACTCTTGAGTTGATGAAAGACCTCCGCGCCCCAGCGTAACGCTTCAGAAAAGCTCGGCGCGCCAACTGGAACGATCATGAATTCTTGAATGTCCACACTATTATCAGCATGCGCGCCGCCATTGAGGATGTTCATCATGGGAACGGGCAACACACACGCATTGGGTCCACCCAAATAACGGTAGAGCGGTATCTGTAAGGCATTGGCCGCCGCGCGCGCTGTGGCCAATGAGACCGCCAGTATCGCATTCGCGCCCAACCTCTTCTTGTTCGGCGTGCCGTCCAATTCAATCAACAACCGATCCACACCAAGCTGATCGAGTGCATTCATGCCGATCAGCTTGGGAGCAAGAATTTTGTTCACATTACTGACCGCCTTGAGAACGCCTTTGCCACGATACCGCTTCTTATCTTCATCACGAAGCTCCACGGCCTCGTTCTCTCCCGTCGAAGCGCCCGAGGGAACGGCGGCCGTGCCGACCACGCCGTTTTTGAGATAAACGTCAGCTTCAACCGTGGGATTTCCCCGTGAATCCAGAATTTCTCTAGCAACAACTCGCTCAATGTCTGCTGTCATTCCACACTCCTTGTCGGTCCTCAATCAGCCCGCAAACAAGCCACGCCACATCTGACGATGCATCGTTGGCTTGTTTCGCGGGCTGCCTGCTCATGGTTGTTTGGATGATGGTGGACCACTGAGCCGCACAGCGACTCGATAAGTGAAGCCAGGCCCACCACGACTAGCCAGATCACGCAACCGAATCAGGTACTGCCCGGCACGCGGAATCGTCACTTGCAAAAACGAATCGCTCGATTCGCCGAAGTCGTCATTCTCGGCCAGCACGCTCCCGGCCAGATTGAATAACGTTACCAATGTATCGGCTGCCGACGCATCCACCAGTGATTGCGCATCCACATCAACTGTCAACGTCTGCCCTGCCCCAGCGCTGAAGATGAGAAAATCTTGATCGCCGGTTTTGTCGAACGCGCCGCTGACAAGGACATCGGGCGTGATCGGCATGGCGGTTTCTGGGGTATCGTTCGGTTCCACTTCAGCAACCGAACGTGCCGTCCGCAGGATGACGAGCATTTGATAGGGTGGCCTTAGATTCATCGGCGTCGTCGCCGTATCTCGAACGCGCACGAAATAACGCCCGTCTCGCGGCACGAGCAATGAGAGATAGGAATCAAACGAGCCGGCAAAATCATCATTCTCCGCCAGCGTGTTTCCTGCGCTGTCAAGCAGGGTGACAACGGTGTTGGCTGACGAAGGCGGCATCAGCGACCGGGCGTTAATATCAATGGTCAAGGCCTGGCCGCCGCGAGCGGTGAACGAATAAAAATCCACGTCACGACTGGAGCCAATCTCAGCCGTCACCAGAGCGTCAGGCGTGATCGGCGTGGCTTGATTCAGACGATCATTCGGCTCGACTTCTCTGACCGCAGTCAAGATCAATCCATCGCCCATCACCGTTACGGGAATGGCAACGACATTATTGGCCTCATCACTCTCAGCCGCTGCGTTCCCTCCATCAACGGCTAAGATCACAAACTGAGGTCCTGCCGTCGCTGTCGTCGGGATCAACACAGGCACAGCCAGTAATGTTGCTCCTTCGGCCGGCATTAGGCTCATGGTCGGGATTCTTTTTAACGTCGGGTCACCGGCTTCGAGCTTGCTATCACTCGAAAGCCGAATCTCATGAACAGTCATGCCGGCTGCTGCTGTCCCTCGGTTCCGCAGAGTAAAACTGAGCGCAGCCACCTCACCTGGCCGGACAACCGGCGGATCAATGCCAACCGTTTCGACAACCAGATCAGGCTGCCCGGCCATCAACCGCGTATCTACCACCGCTCGACGGCTGGTCAGTTGATTGAAGTAGGGTTCAAATTCGCGGCGAAACCGATCCAGTTTGTTCACCTCGCTCATCGCCGGCGAAGAGCCTTCAGGGATCACCAACACATAAGCTTGGCGTAAACGTGTCGGCGCGCTGCCAAACGCCGGCACGCGCGGCCCATTGAGCGCAATGATCTGCTCAAGTGAGATGTCCGCGCGAACGCCCCTCACCGTCACGCCGACTTCTGGTAAGTTATTCCGCGTCCTTCCATCGGGATCATTGGCCTGGCTGACGAAAAAGATGGACTTCACATCGGCAGGCGGACGCAATCCCATCGCATATTCATCCAGCACGCCATACCGCGACGTCGCATCCACAGATGTGAACGTGCCATCTCCGTTCTCCTGCCACTGATTTCCGTACATCAACGAGGCATCACTATTGAAGAAAAAACTCCAATGCGTGAAATCAAGTGTGAGCAGATTGAACGCTGGATTTCCGTTGTTCTCATACAAGTAGTAGGATAACCAACGATGAGCTGTTTCATGACCGATGGCATCCAACGGCGTGATCGTCGCGCCGATGACCTGATCAGGATTATTCGGATAAAAATTCAGTCGGTTCATGTTGATAAAACTTTGCAGCCGACCCCCACTGCCATACGCCTGAGGCCCGCCAAGGAACTCACCAACCGACTGACCGATCCCCGTAATGTCATTGCGAACGAGCCGATGATAAGCGAGCGCTCCTGCGACGCCGGTCATGTTCGTGCGAAAACCACCTGATGTGAACACGACGAGCTGATCGTAATGATCTCCGCGCGTCTCATAGAATTTGCGTGCTACAGCCTGAATATCCAGGCCGCGGCCCGGGAAGAATTCCAGCACAGCCCGATTGTCAACCGTCTGAGGCAAATCGCGACTGAAATTCACCATCAATGGACTGGCTCGTGAACTACCCGGCGATAATCCGACCAGCCCGCCGAGCGCCGATACAACTGTGCCGTAATTAAATCGAATCCGACCATCAGAAAACAAGACGATCTGAATAGTGCTGGAGTCGGCTAGCACTGAAGGGACGCTCGCCACACGAACATTACTCCAGGTCACAACCAGACGACTCGGGTCTGTCGCCGCTTTGATATGCACACTGCCCTGAACAGAAGGATTGAAGTCCGTCCACAGCCCGGCAATGCGCGGCTGCCCCAGGCGAAATTGCGCGAATGTACCGACTGCTGACGCATCAGCCGTTGGGTCGGCCCGCTCGAATGTTATATTCCCGTTAGCATTCACAAACAGCGTGTGACGTGCTGTCCCATAGAACGAGAACGGAAATGGGAGCGATTGCGACGCCGAACCGTTGTCAGTCAGCGTCACAGCCGTCCCCAGCTCAGACTCAAACTGCGCTGCCAGTGAAATGATCGCATAACCAGACTGCGCAGTCGGTATGAACTCAATTGTGCGACCTTGCAGGTCAAAATTTTGATTGAGCGTGCCGTCATCTTCGATCACAGCAATCTCGCCAATGTCCGTGTTGACAGTCGCGCCAGCGCGCAGTGGCGTCGGCATCGGCTTCCAATAAGGCCCGCTGTCAACTTGCTGCCCTTCGTCTTTAATGTGGATCACGCCACCGTCATACGTTACAGCGAGCTGTAACAGATCAGCGTTGACAAGCTCCAATTTGGTGAAGAGATGATTGCTGGGCAAATTGGCAATCGCTATCCAGTGTTCACCATCGGTCGTTTTGTACAACTTGTTTTCGACCAGATGAGAGTGAACCGGATAACCGAGCACGGCATAGACGACGCCGCTTTCTGTCGGATGATGCAGCAATAGAGGCTGATATGTTCGATGAGAGAACAATCCGGGCAAGCCGTCTGAGATGGGTTTCCAGGACGTTCCTCCATCGGTTGTTTTGTAAATACCGTTGACTTCTGTTGAGGCGTAGGCGACGTCTGGGTTTGTTGGATCAACGGCCAGATGTCGGACCGGCGTCACTGGCGCGATGCCGAGCGATTTGGGCAAGCCTTGATTGATGGATGTATAGTTTTGGCCTCCGTCATCGCTGCGAAACAGGCCGTATTGCGCCGTTGCCAGATAGAGCACACGTGGATTACTGGGCGCCACAGAACGGGTCAACACGCCAGCTTGCGAGGGCAAGCCCAGAGTGACATCGGTCTGACGGTTTGGTTGAGCGAATGGAGCGTCAGCGGCTCCTTGGTGCACGAGAACTTCTGTTTGCTGACCGGGCACAGCAAAGGAAGTTGGGATGATCGAAAGCGCTAACACGAGCAGCACACCGAGCACGACCGGCAAAATCGAACGCACACCGTTGACTGGCCGACCACGAACAACATCTAGAATCATCGTGTTCCTCCTTTGCTAAAATTTTGGCCGGACTATTCAACCACAGGTTGCCGCAGATTTCAATCATGAGCAAAAGAGTTGAGGGTTGGTCGGTCAACTGTTCTTCATCACAAAAGCGATGTGATCATCGGTACGGGTAGCGAGCGAAGAACGCCCCACATCGGGCTCCTACGGACTTGATAGCCGGCTCCATTCTTTACGGACTCGATATGAAGAGTTCTTTGGGGGATTGTTCACTAAACAAAAAGGAGGACCCTCCGGGGTTGGAGAGTCCTCCTTTCGAGGAGGTTTGAAATGGTGGGTTTCAGTTTAGAAGTCCATGTCACCACCGCCTGCAGGAGCCGGCGCGGCAGCTTTCTTCTTCTCCGGCACTTCGGAGACTAACGCTTCGGTCGTCAACATCAGCCCGGCAATGGAGGCCGCATTCTGGAGTGCCGTCCGACTGACTTTAGCCGGATCAATCACGCCATCATTGACCAGGTCGCTATATTGTCCAGTGGCCGCATTGTAACCAAAGTTCGGGTCTTTGCTGTTGCGAACTTTTTCGACCACAATGGAGCCTTCTTCGCCAGCGTTCTGGGCAATCATGCGCAACGGCTCCTCCAGCGCCCGACGAACGATATTGACGCCTGTCTGTTCATCAGGGTCTTCAAGGGTGAATTTCTCTAACGCCTTCAACGCACGAATATAGGTGACGCCGCCGCCGGGAACGATGCCTTCTTCAATGGCTGCGCGCGTTGCGTGCATGGCGTCTTCCACGCGAGCCTTCTTCTCTTTCAGCTCGGTTTCCGTGGCCGCGCCAACTTTGATCACCGCCACGCCGCCGACCAGTTTGGCCAGCCGCTCTTGCAGTTTCTCGCGGTCATAGTCTGACGTGGTCTCTTCAATCTGATTGCGAATTTGACGAACGCGGGCCTCGATCTCAACCGGCTTGCCGGCCCCTTCAACGATCGTCGTGTTGTCCTTATCCACGACAACCTTCTTGGCCCGACCGAGGTCTTCCAATCGCACGTTCTCTAACTTGATGCCGAGGTCTTCGGTGAAGCACTTGCCGCCCGTCAAAATAGCAATGTCTTGCAGCATCGCTTTGCGCCGATCACCAAAGCCTGGCGCTTTGACCGCACAAACATGGAGTGTGCCGCGCAACCGGTTCACTACTAGCGTAGCCAAGGCTTCGCCTTCCACATCTTCAGCCACAATCAAGAGAGACTTGCCCGACTTGGCGACTTGCTCCAACACCGGCAGCAGGTCTTTCATCGAGCTGATCTTCTTCTCATGCAGCAAAATGTAGCAGTCTTCCAACACGCACTCCATTCGTTCAGGATCGGTCACAAAGTACGGAGACAGGTAGCCACGATCAAACTGCATCCCTTCGACCACCTCGAGCTCCGTCTGCATGGTCTTGGACTCTTCCACCGTGATCACGCCATCCTTGCCGACCTTATCCATCGCTTCAGCAATCAGGTTGCCGATGGTGGTATCGCCATTGGCGGAAATCGTGCCGACATGAGCAATCGCATCGCCTTTGACCGGCTTAGCTTGTTTCTTGATGTTGTCCACAACTTGCTCAACGGCCTTGTCAATTCCGCGTTTGAGGGCCATCGGGTTCATACCGGCTGCGACTGCCTTGACCCCCTCACGGAAAATGGCCTGAGCCAACACGGTCGCCGTCGTCGTCCCATCCCCAGCCACATCGGATGTCTTGGAAGCCACCTCGCGCACCATCTGCGCACCCATGTTTTCCAGCTTATCTTCCAATTCGATTTCCTTGGCCACCGTCACCCCATCTTTGGTGATGGTCGGTGAACCGAACTTCTTTTCTAACACAACGTTGCGGCCTTTGGGACCCAACGTGACCTTGACGGCTTCGGCCAATTTATTCACACCTCGCAAAATAGCCTGACGAGACTCTTCACCGTGTACAATCACTTTTGCTGTCATAATGCCTTTGACCTCCTTGTGAATTACTTGCCAGCCTTCTTGGCTTTTTCAACACCCTCGATAACGCCCAGGACCTCGTCCTCGCGCAGGATCAAGAACTCTTCATCTTCAATCTTCACTTCCGTGCCTGAATACTTGCCAAACAGCACTCGATCACCCACTTGAACGTCCAAACTCAGCCGTGTGCCGTTATCCAGAATTTTCCCATTGCCAACGGCCACGACTTCTCCCTGTTGGGGTTTCTCTTTGGCTGTATCAGGAATAATGATCCCGCCTCGGACTTCCTCCTCGGGTTCCAGTCGCTTGACAACAATTCGATCATGTAATGGTCTGATATTAACTGCCATAACTCAACCTCCTTAAAGAAATTTTAGATTTAAGTCCGGTAAAGATTCATAAATTTGAATAAGGCGGCATTATAATTTTTGAGTGAGTGATTGTCAAGGTGCTCAAAGATTCCTCCAACCTCCAGCCATCATTAAGATACTTTTCGGAATAGCTCGATAGAAACATTCCAGGAAATCATAGATTACCTTGAATTTTTTTCAACAAACCACCATACTAAGCATGAAAATGACTAACTGCTTTGATCTATCCATTATTATCCCGGCCTACAATGAGGCTGACCGAATCGGGCATAGTTTGGAGCAAATCTGCTTATATTTGGATAGGCAACCGTGGTCTGTTCAAGTGATTGTTGTCAATGATGGCTCGTCCGATGACACGATCCAAGTTGTTGAGCAATCGCGTCATCTTCTAATGACTGAGCAGAGGCGGCTTGAATTAGTCTCCAACAGCGTGAATCGTGGTAAAGGATATTGTGTCAAGACAGGGGCCATGCGGGCTGAGGGGGGGATCATTGTTTTGACGGATGCTGATCTGTCAGCCCCGATTGACCAGCTTGCAGACTTAGTTATACCGATTCATCAAGGTCAGTATGACGTGGTCATCGGATCGCGGGCTATTGATCGGAGGCTCATCCAGCAGCGCCAACCCTTCTGGCGTGAGTATGCCGGACGGCTTTTCAATATCCTGATGCGCTTGATCACCGGCCTGCCGTTCAAAGATACGCAATGTGGATTTAAGGCATTCCGAGGCGACCTGATCAGACCGATCTTTCAACGACAACGGCTGGACGGGTTTGCATTTGATGTCGAAGTTCTCTACTTAGCCTGGAAAGCAGGACTCCGCATCAAGGAAATCCCCGTCGTGTGGAATCATGTTGAAGGCAGCCGGGTCCATATCTTCAGGGACTCCTTCAAAATGCTGATGGATTTAGTCAAGGTAAAAATCCACGACTGGCACGGCGATTATCACTCACCTACCACTTAGCTTCACCCCAAGAAATTTGAAACTAGCGTGTTGCGGAACGCCTTCGGCGATTAGTATTCACCTGGCACCTAGCTTTACCCCAGGTGACGAGCCTGCTAAAATACAGCCAGCGCCGATAGCCAAACCATAAAGACACATATTTGCTATCGGCAACCGCGCAGATTTGTTGAACGCAAAGGAGGAGGCAGGCATGATTACCTGCAACGGGAGTCAGAGGCAAACAACGCTCTTATTGTGGATCATCGCTGGTAGCATCATACTGATGCAACAGGTCGTCCCTTCAAGCACAGTGATAGGGATAACCAATCCAACACATCTGACCCGACGAGTCATGCAGCCGGCGGCCAATTCTGCCCAACCCTCACCAGCTTCCTTAACGTGGACGATCAAAGCCGAGCGGGATGTAAGCGCCGACATCGGTATACCGGGCGCACACGAGGTCAAATTGGTTCGCGGCAATGGCGGCAACGACCCGCGTGGTCACCTACCCATGCGGATACGCTTCGTCCTGGACGACGACCGTGTGTCAGAGTTCCAGATGGAGCCCTTTGATATATTCACACCTGACGCCCGATTGATCGGCATGACTGAGCGAGGAGCGATTCCTGTAACTCGGCCCACTGTCCATCTGTATCAGGGCCGTGCTGTTGATGGCAGCGGTGGGACGCTGTTTCTCTCGGTCACCGGCGACGAGTATTATGCCATCATTCGCCACCGGGGTCAGACGTTGAGCATTCAACCATCAGGCAAGGCCGATGGACGTTGTTTGGTGATCCCCGAGGGAGTCGTGCCGCCATCGGGTGCTATGGCGTGTTCGGTGGTAGGACCGCCAGTCGCGTGGGCTGATGGCGCCGATCCCTCCAACGCCGATCAACCGCTCAGTCAGGTTTCCGGCACACGACTAGAAGCTGACGTCATGGTAGATGTAGCCTATGGGTTGTTCACCGATTTCGGCAGCGATGCAACGCGAACAGCCAATTACGTGGCTACATTATGGGGCGCCGTTTCACACATCTACGAGCGCGACATCAACATACAAATTCGCATCAGCACGCTTGTGATTTGGATGACGCCGCAGGGTCAGTTCAGCGCTCCCACAATCCAAGCGATTCACGACAATTATGCGAGCTACGTCAGAGGCAACCGCTCCAACATATCAAGGGACGCAGCTCATCTGTTAGGTTACTGGCGCGGCCTTGGCGGTTATGCGATTCGAGAAGGACTCTGTTCTGACTTGCGTGGCATCGCTGTCAGTAGCATACATGGCATCTACCGGTTTCCTGTAGACGTGCCGGCGACTCCTTATATCTGGGATGTGGATGTCGTTGCGCATGAGCTTGGTCATGTATTCGGCAGTCCGCACACGAACTGTTACAACCCACCGATTGACCGCTGCATAGGTAATGAGGCGGGCTGCTATCAAGGGCCTGTCAGTCAAAGCCCTCGTACTATCATGAGTAACTGCAATAACGATAAAGGCGACGCCAGGCTGGAGTTTCACCCAACAGTTGCTCGATTCATTCGCGAGAGAGTGGAAAACAATCCAGGGCGGTGCCTCAGCGCGCTGCCGTTCATGTCGCTGCGCTATCCTACCGGTGGGGAAACCTGGTACATTGACTCGACTCAAACCATCCAGTGGAATGGCGCCTCTGGCCAAGGCGTCGTCACGATTGACGTCTCATGGGATGGTGGGCAGACGTTTCAAACCATCACTGCCAATGCTCCGAATCGAGGCATGTTTGAATGGACTGTGAGCGGCCCGCCAACTCAGCAAGCCATGATCAAACTCAGCAGTCGCACCGATCCTGATGCCTTCAGCCGCCTGTTTACGATTGCGCTTCCACCCACCGAGTTTGATGGTTTTGCTCAGCTTTCGCCACTGGTTTTGAATGGCCACGCAATCGAAACGAACGTTCCACCCGTAGTCTTCAACGGTAAAACTGTGCTGCGACTGACTGACAACGGCAACCAAGCAGCAAGCGCCTTTTTAAGTTCAGCCATTCCGCTGGTATCACCCGATGGCGGCGCTCTCTCACTGAGCACTCACTTTCAGTTTCAAATCAGCAATGCGCGCGGCGCGAGCGATACGGATGGGCCCGGAGGTGATGGGCTTGGATTTGCGATCGTGGCAAATCCAACGAGCCTCGGCGGGATCGGGGCAGGATTCATCAATATCACTCCGAGCGTGATTATTGAATTTGACACGTGGCGCTCGCCCAATGAATCGTCAGGCAATCATGTCGGGCTTAATATCAACGGAGCAGCCGCAACCAACGTCTTCTGCCTGACGCCGTCATGCCACGTCAATACACGGTTCAACAACGGCTCAATCTGGTACGTATGGATTGATTACCACGGCAGCAGCGGGATGCTGGAAGTCAGGCTATCGCCTTCCTCGACACGTCCGACTGAAGCGTTTTTGTCGCGTCAGCTTGATCTTCGCGCCATCTTGAGGCAATCGCGCGTTTACATCGGATTTGTTGCTGGGACTGGCCAGGCTGCGCAGGATCATGACATCCGATTTTGGAGCTACACAGTCAGGCCACAGTGACGCGTGGTGCATGGCGCGTCTATTCGCTGAGCAGCTTCAGAAATTGATCTTCGGTCAGCAGGCGAATTCCTAAAGCCTGCGCTTTTTCCAGTTTCGATCCGGCCTCTTCGCCGACGATGACATAATCGGTCTTTTTGCTGACAGAGGAAGTGACGCGTCCGCCCAGTTGTTCGATTCGACGCGCTGCCTCATCGCGGGTCATTGTCTGCAAGCGTCCTGTCAAAACAAATTGCTTGCCGCTGAACTTCCCTGCTCGCGGTACGAGTTTTCGCTCTTCTTGCATACGCACGCCGGCAGCCTGCAGTCGCTTTAGCATCTGTTGATTCCGTGGTTCGTCGAACCAATCTCGGATAGATTGTGCCACGACAGGACCGATGTCAGTGATCGCCTGCAACTCTTCGAGTGATGCCTTCTGCAAATTTTCGATTGAACCGAAATGCTCGGCCAGCACTTGTGCAGTTCTTTCGCCAACATGACGAATACCGAGCGCAAAGATGACACGCGATAGTTCGCGCGTTTTGCTCGCCTCAATTTGAGCGAGTAGATTACTCGCCGACTTGATTCCCATGCGCTCTAGTGGGACGAGGTCTTCCAGTCGCAAGCGGTACAAATCAGCAAGGCTGGTTACAAGCTTACGATCCACCAGTTGCTCAATCAAAGCCTCGCCCAAGCCTTCAATATCCATTGCTCGGCGATGTGCGAAGAATGCCAGCGACGCCTTCAACCTCGCGGGACATTCTGCTGACAGACACCGACGGATCGCCTCGCCTTCAGGCCGCACGACAGAACTACCACAAACGGGGCAACGGTCTGGCATGACAAAGGGTTTTTCCCGACCGCTTCGTTTGCTTTCAATCACTTTGACGACCTTGGGAATCACATCACCGCTTCGTTCGACCAAGACCCAATCACCCACCATCAGTCTGAGCCGAGCGATTTCATCCTCATTATGTAAAGTCGAGCGCGAAACCGTGACGCCTCCGATTTCAACCGGTTCTAAAACGGCCACCGGCGTTAAAGCGCCGGTGCGTCCAACCTGAACGATGATGTCTTTGACCCGCGTTGTCGCCTGTCGAGCCGGAAACTTATAGGCCATAGCCCAACGCGGGGCTTTGGCTGTCGCGCCTAATTCATCCTGCAGTGTTGTCTCGTCAACTTTGACGACCGTCCCATCAACTTCGTACCCCAGCTCATCACGCTGCTGGCGAAACTGCTCATAGTGCTCGATGACTTCGTCAATGGAGCGGCAACGGCGACTGGCAGGATTGACCTTGAAGCCTGCCTCTTTGAGCCACTGCAACGATTCCCAATGCGTGGCAAATGGATGCTCATTGTTGAGCCACAGCTCATAGCAAAACAGATCAAGCCGCCGTTGAGCCACAAGCTGTGGGTCCAGGAGCTTCAATGTCCCCGCTGCCGCATTGCGCGGATTGGCGAATAATGGCTCGCCAGCATCGGCTCGCTCTTGATTCAGTTTCAAAAATATGTGCGTCGGCAAGTAGACTTCTGCGCGAACTTCGATGAAGAGTTCATTTCCAGCGGCAAACAGTGGACCGCCGCGAGCTGCTTCTCTTTTTTTCTCCAACACGTTTAGTGCGGCTGTCGGAATTCGCAACGGCAGCGAGCGGATGGTCCGGGCATTGCTCGTCACCACTTCACCACGCACGCCGTCGCCCCGCGTGACGGCGCGTATCAGCACGCCATTGGTGTAGTGCAAGGCCAAGCTCACGCCATCAATTTTCAACTCGGCGACATAATGGAAGCGACGACCGCCAGCCACTTGACGCACACGCCGATCAAAGGCTCGAATATCGGCCTCGTTGTAGCTGTTATCGAGCGAGCGCATCGGTCGCGCATGAACGTAGGTATCAAATCCTTCGACCGGTTGACCGGAAACCCGCTGTGTCGGGCTATCAGGCGTGATCAATTCCGGATGTGCCTGCTCCAGCTCGCGCAATCGGCGCATCAAGCGATCGTACTCGGCATCGGATATCTCAGGATCAGCCAGCACGTAGTAGCGATAATCATGATGCCGAATTTCCTCGCGCAGTCGCTCAACTTCTTTGGCAACCTGGTCGGGACGTGGGCTCACGAGATGACTTCCTCTCGAACGGTGAGGGAACGGATTCGCTCCTCATCAATCTGATGACCGAGGCCGGGTTCCATCGGCGCTTCGATTGTGCCCTGCGGTGTGACTTGAACATCCGGCACGATAATGTCTTGTTGCCAGTACCGCTTGCTTGCTGAGACATCCCCGGGCAATGTAAAGCCTGGCAGTGTTGACAGCGCGATGTTGTGCAATCGTCCGATGCCCGATTCTAACATGCCGCCGCACCACACGGGAATGTGTCGCTGGGCGCACTCCTGCTGAATTTGGCGAGCTTCGGCGTAACCGCCGACGCGCCCAAGTTTGATGTTGATAATGCGACAAGCGCCGATGTCCAGAGCGTGCTGCGCCTGTTCAAACGTGCAGACTGATTCATCCAGACAAATGGGCGTGTTGAGTTGCCGTTGCAATGCTGCATGATCAATCAGATCGTCGTGGGCTAGTGGCTGTTCAATCATCATCAGATTGAACTGATCCAACGACGCCAGCAGAGAGGCATCGTCCAGCCGATAGGCCGCATTGGCATCCACCATCAATGGAATATCTGGAAATTGCTGGCGCACGGCGCGGACCATCTGGACATCCTGGCCGGGTTTGATTTTCAGCTTAATGCGTCGGTAGCCAGCGTTGATTTCCCGTTCAATTCGATCGAGCAACTGCGGGATGGAAGGCTGAAGTCCGATGGAGACGCCGCACTCGATTTGACGTCGTTGACCACCCAAGTAGCGCCATAGCGGCTGGCCTTGTTTTCGGGCTTCCAGTTCCCAGCACGCTGTTTCGACTGCCGCTTTCGCCATCTGATTGCCGCGAATGCGCCGAAGGCGATCTCTGACCTGTGCAGGATGTTCCAACGGCTGCCCTACCAACATCGGACCAACAAAGCGGGTCAAGATGATCCAGGCGGTATCAATCGTCTCGTGGTTGTAAAACGGCTCCTCTGGAGCTGTGCATTCACCCCATCCATCAGCGCCCTGGTCATCCCACAGATGGACAAGCAAAATCCTTCGCTGCGTGGTCCGTCCGAAACTCGTCTCGAACGGCGCCAGCAAAGGCATGCAAATTTCCCGCAGCTCGATGCGATCAATCTTCACGGTTCTTGGGGAAAAAGTAAGTAGCGAAAGATCGCTCCATCACTGGCGCGCTCAAAGCCACCGACATAAAATCCTTGAGCAAAATAGCGTGAGAATTGTTCTCGGACGCGAAGCTGCCACTCACGTGCGACGCCGCTATCGCGTGTTTTGAGCTCATTGATATTCGCCGGAATCTCTACCGTGGCCACAGGCGAGCCACGCTCCCAACGAGCGCCCACCAGATGCTCGCGCACACGATCAGAGGTTAGCCACCACTCGGCCAGTAACCGGTCTGTATCGAGGCCACGGTGTAAATGACTACTGACGTCAGACCCATAGCAATTGACTTTATACTGCCGTGCCACCGCGCCTAGCCGATTGATGTTGAAATGGGCATTGGCGGCCTGTAGCGGATCGAACGTCCACACAATCAGGTTGTAGCCTCGTTGTAAGGCCACTTCTCGTTGAAACAGTTTGAGGCGGCGCCCCACCCCTCGATTCTGATACTCAGGTAGCACCGCCAGCATATCCGAGTGAAAACAAAGCGACTCTTGATGCCGAGCTAAAAACGCGCTGGCAAAGCCGATCATGCGATCACCAGGCGCAAAGGCGCCAAGCACCAATCCGCCGGTGTGTTGAGCAACAACAAAGATGTGTACTGGGACTGTATCCAAATCAGAGAATCGCCAAACGGCTTGTTGAAGCCTGACGCATTGCCGGAAGTCGTCATGCGATTCACAGGGGCGAATGATGATCTCAGGCATAGTCGTTGATGAACTCCGCTCTGACCTGACCGGATTGGCTTTGATCATCAGCCATCCAAGGCCAGGCTTCTCTGTTTACCTAACCGTCTCCCAATAATGAAATCACGTATTGAATCGGCGTGCCCAATCCAATGGAGAGTGGCCTGGCATCAAGGTCGTCTTTGATCTCTGCTGTCACAATGCCGATGGCCTTTCCGTCACGATTGAAGATCGGGCTGCCGCTGAATCCCGTCTGAACGGGCGTATCGAGCTGGATCAAGCCATTCGTTACCTTACTCACCGATGTGCGCTTCATCGTTGTCGTGGCCTTTTCCTGGTGTGTTGTATTCAACAAATCAGAACCGAACGGGAACCCGATGAATGCCACTTCATCACCCTGACGTACCATGTCGAGCCGTGGCTCCATGCCTTCGATCAGGGGCATTACCGGCGGCGGCTGGATACTCAACAAGGCAACATCCCATTCTTTCGAACCACGATAGAAGGTCGCTGGCAGAGCCTCTTTCGCCGGCTGGTCAGCGAAGATCACTCTCAGTGAACGCGTCTGAGGCTGCGTTCGAGACCCCTGGAGCGATTCATCAAATTCCCAAGGTCGAACAATATGGTAGTTGGTCGCAATGTAGCCGCGAGCGTCGAAGGCAAACCCAGTTCCCTCGCTGCGCCCTTCTGAGACAACCACTCCCTCTTGATCAACCAGCGCAAAATCCAGTTGAATCAGCACAACAGCCGACTGATTGCGGCGCGCAATCATGGCAAACCGCTGAGCGCTATCAACGGGCAGCATCTCCGCGCTCGGCCTCAATACGGAGAAGTAGATCAACGTGCCAACAGCGCCCAGTGTGATTATGGCTAACACCATAACAAGGCGCCGCCACGTGGATGAAGACTTTTTCACGGCTGAATCAATGGCCAGTTGCATCGTTTGCAGTCCGATGCGAGGTTGAGAGCTGGGTAGCGCCTGGCTCAATGGCTCGATCATGAGCTTGGCCGAAGGCGAAATGGTAGTTCCTTTTGTCCACGGCTTTTGCAGTTGATAGGCATCTTGTTTCGGTTTCAGCTCAAACAACAACTGCGGTCCTTTTCGTCCCAACTGAATGATGTGGCCGTCACGCAACGTGGCGCGTTCAACCCGGCTTCCATTCACATAAGTTCCATTGGTGCTCTGGAGGTCTTGAATGATGAACTGCTCGCCATCCAATAGGATTTCGCCGTGATGCGCCGAGGTGCGCAAATCCTGGGCGGTGAAGACCACATCGTTGTCCAGCGCCCGGCCGAGGCGAATACGTTCTTGATCCAACACCTCACGCTGGCCGGCCTGTCCGCCAGACAGGTGCGTTAAGACAACAACCATGTCTGACCCTTTGATTTGCACCTAGATACCTCCCAGGGTGACGAGCCATACATTCTATGCGCCGACAACCAGATTGCAAGTCCTAGTGAGAAAGCAGTGGTCAATGGGCAGTGGTCAGCGAGCACTCGACCAGGAGTCTCCATCTGTCATTTCGCGCAGATCGTCAATGGCGAAATGCCCTTCATCCGGCTCCGCCGCATGCGTCCGAATCCAGGCCTCTAGCTCGGGCTCGCAGCCGCAGCGAGCGGCCAGACCCTCATGCGACCGGCAAGCGCCTTAATTGCTGCCGAGCTTAGCCTCGGGCAGGCCCGACATCGCCTTTAACTCGATGGTCGCTGTGCCAAAACTTCCAGCGACCATCGCCTTCACCGGCAAACGGTGCGCATCCTGCGTGAACCAGATGTACATCTCGCCAGAGCGACGAATGATCTTGTCTTCGCCCATCACCAGCGGTTGCACTTTCACCGTGTCGAACAAACCCAGATCAGTCTTCAATTGTTCGTGCGCGACAACGTGAATCTGAACGTCGTACGTCTTGCCCGAATCGCTCACCGGCACTTCAATCGTCTGCCCAACACTCATCGGCAACGTGCGCACATAATAAATCGCTGAAAGAACATCCTGGACCCATCGTTGAGTCGGCGCCTGCTTCACCGATGGCGCTTGATCTGGCTTTGACAAATTCCGCTCAATGACGACAACCAAACCATCCGAGCGATTGAAAATCGCCAATTCAAGCTCTCTTTTGCCATTGTGATTGAACTGCTTTCGTGTGCGATGAACACCAAAATCAGCAGGCTCGACAAACGATTCAAAGCTGTCTCTCACATCAATGCCGAACACCTTGGTCCAAAATCCTTCTGAAACAGCCTCCGCTCTGATGTGATATTTGCCTACAAGCGGCTGTTCCGTTGAGCGGCCAAAAGTGAACGTCAACCGGCCGATTTTTCCCGATACGAGCAACTTGGTAAATCGAGCTTCATAGCGCAGCGTCTCGCCTTCGGCGAACGGCAGATTGAGTGGCGCAGGTGGGGTTCCGGTTGCCGTGACCTGCTCCGGTCTGCTAGCCGCTTGCCCGACAGCAGCCTTCCAGGCCAACACAACCAACACGAGCCCCAACAAGAGCAACAGGCGATACTCACGATGGCTTTTGAGCATAGCAAAATCGTATCGCCCAGATGCCGCCGGATAGGGCCGCCATCGAGGCCAGAACCATGGGACAGCTTGTTCATAAGCAGGAAACTCGCGCGGGAACAAGCGCCGCAAGTGGGCCGCTTCTTGTGTCATGGCAGATCCATATAGCACCGCAAATAACAGAGCAAACAGCAAACCCAACCACCAACGCCCACATGCCACGACGAGCCCAAGCCCGATTAGAAAATTAGCCAAGTAGAGCGGATTGCGCGTATAGGCATACGGCCCAGCGGTACATAATTCGGTATCTTTTTTCAGGTAGCCGAGCGCCCACAACCTCAGCGCCATGCCCATAACCATCAATCCGCCGCCGACTGCAATCAGCGCCATGGTGGGCGTGGCGTACAGCAGGGCTATAACGCCAAATAGGCTGCTGATGGTGACACGCCACCGGCGCAACGCCGCTGGCCACCTAGCGCGATGGTGTGGCGACGATTTGTGCGAGCCTGTGAGATCCAAATTGACTGACACGAGTGAGTCTCCGTTTAATGGCTTGGCGAACTTCATCCTCAGATACGTTGATGTAATCATCCTCACGCTCACGTCGGTAGTAGGCACGGGCTGATCTGCGCTCTTCTCGCACGATCACATCCTCAGGAGAGAATGGACCATTACGACGAGCGAGCGTCGGGCCAAAAATAGCCACAACCGGCGTGCCACGCGCTGCCGCCAGGTGCATCGGCCCGGTATCTCCTCCAACAAACAATGTGGCGCGATCAGCCAGTGCTGCCAGTTGCTTCAACGTGCAACACAAAGGAATAGCCGATTCCCCACACCGCGCGACCACTTCTTGCGCCAGCGCCTGTTCGTCGGGCGCGTGAGTCACTATTGAGGCAAGCCCGTATGCCTCGTAAAGAAACGTTCCAATGGCGGCATAACCGGCTGGCGACCATCGCTTCCCTTTCCACGCGCCGCCCGGATTGAGGATAGCAAATTCCTTTATGCCATGCGTGCGTAGTCTATTTTCAACCCATTGTCGGTCCTCATCCGGAATGTGCATGGGGAATTCGTATGGCCCTTCGTGCGCGGCTCCCAACCAACGCACCAGTTGCAAATTCTTTTCGATCACATGAACATCATCCGACGCAGGCACTTGATCGGTCAGGAACATCAAGCTGAGCTTTTCCCGCAAACAGGCTGTCTCAAATCCAACGCGTTGCCGCGCGCCGGACAGATACAGCACCAATCCCGATTTGATCAAGCCCTGAAAGTCGAGCCCAATGTCAAACCGATGCGCCCTCATCTGTTGAAAGCACGTCACGACCTCCGACCAAACGCTCGGCGAATGCCACTGACGTCGCCACCGGCCTGTATCCAGCTCGATCAGCCGGTTCAGTAGCGGATTCTGGCGTAGCAGTTGCGCTGATGAACGCTCCACCACCCAGGTGATGTCCGCATCAGGGAACTGACGCCGCAATGCAGCCACTGCTGGCAACGTATGAATAACATCGCCAATTGAACTGAGTTTGACAATCACCAGTTTCATGATTCACGCATGATGAATGCTGCTCTCAGTCGTTCCTTCCATATCAGCGCTCGGCTTGAACCGTGGCTGATTGTAGATGCTCATTCGCTCTGATTGGTAGCCTGTCATTGCAACTTCCTACTAACATCACGCATGGCGTGAGGCCGCCACTGTGGGTTCATCAATTATCCAGCGCAATCCGCGGCACGGTTGACCGTCGCCGCGTCCAAAATAGCAGTCGCCGGTGTGAGTACATCATTGATGGTGATGCGCGTCATGCAACGATGGTCAATTGGGCACTCGCGTAACATACAAGGGGCGCAGCCCACCGGCTGACGAACCACCGTTGCACACTCGGCCAACGGGCGCGTTGCCCAGTACTCAGTTGGGCCAAAAATCACCAGCGTCGGCACACCGATGGCAGCAGCCAAGTGCGCTGGGCCGGTATCATTCGAGATCAACAGATCAGCGTAGCTCATCACTGCGAGTAACTGCCTCAATGTCGTCCGACCTGTCAAAATGGTCGGATGGCGCAACATCTGTTGAGCAATCATCTGAGCCAGCCTGGCTTCTTCCGGAGCGCCGATGATCGCCACATGACTATCGCCTCGACTGAGCAACTGGTCGGCTACAGCAGCGAACCGTTCTGCATGCCACTGCTTGGCGCGGCTATTGGTCGCGCCGGGATTGATCAGAACCAGCTTATAACTTCGGTCTATTCCATGTTCAGCTAACAAGCGCAATCCTTCCCGGCGCAGTTCTGGTCGAACCGGAAGATGCACGTTGGGATTCGCACAATCAACGTCTGTGTAACCGACCATCGCACGCTCCAGTTGAGCGACCAAGTTCAAATAATAGATGACTTGATGGCGAAGGCGAAGCGCAGGATCAACAGGTATCGGGTGGGTTAATAAAAACCCGCGTCCATACGTTTGATAGCCACATCGCAGGGGAACGCGACCAAGCCATGTCACCAACGCGGCGCGGAACGAATTTTGAAAGAGAATGGCCAGATCAAATGCGCCAGCCCTGATGCTCCGAGCCTGCAAACCGATGGAATCACCTTGCGCAGGCAGAACGTCATCAACGAGATCGGTTCCCGTGAATAAGTCATGCAGCGATTGCTTTGTCCACATCGTGATCCGAGCCTGCGCAAAGATACGTCGAACCTCGCGCAGGGCTGGAATTGTCATGACGGCGTCACCGAGCCAGTTTGCTCCACGAATGAGTATGTTCCGCATGGACTGTGGTGACATCATTTCGCAAACAACTCTCTAATTGTGATTGCCAGATGGTAGCATAAGCCCCCTGGATAAGAAACGCGGCCTCCTCGTTTCATAGCCACCTCTGCCACTGATTCATGCTCTCTTGCCTGAGGGTTGCAACTGAGGGTCCAAGAGGTCGGCTGCATGAATTTTCACCAGACATTGCATCCCGCCAGAAAAGACGACACAATTAGCGGCCAACCATGACGCCAGTACCGCTTCAGGAGGAATAATCATGACGAAAGAGACGCTGAGTGTGACCGACAATCGCACGGGGAAAGTCTATGAGATTCCCATCTCACAGGGCACCATTCAAGCAATGGACCTGCGCCAGATTAAGACGTCCGAACGAGACTTCGGATTGATGACGTACGACCTCGGTTACACCAATACGGCATCGTGCAAAAGCGCTATCACCTACATTGATGGTGAAGCAGGAATTCTCTGGTATCGCGGCTATCCGATCGAAGAGTTGGCCGAAAAAAGCACGTTTTTGGAGACAGCCTATCTGATTCTGTACGGTGAGCTGCCAACGAAATCACAACTGGATGAGTGGACCTGGAATATCACCCATCACACGTTTGTCCATGAGAACATCAAAAAATTCATTGATGGGTTCCATTACGACGCCCACCCAATGGGCATCCTGGTCAGCACCGTGGCGGCGCTTTCGACGTTTTATCCTGACTCCAAGGACCTGTTCAATGCCCAGTCCCGACGCAAACAAACCTATCGTTTGATCGCGAAGATGCCGACCATTGCAGCGTTTGCCTATCGCCATAGTCTGGGTATGCCGTATGTCTATCCGGACAACGACCTGTCATACACGGGCAATTTCCTAAACATGCTGTTCAAGACCACTGAACTCAAGTATGTCCCGAATCCGGTGCTGGAGCGAGCCCTCGATATTTTGTTCATCCTGCATGCAGACCACGAGCAGAACTGTAGCACCAGCACGATGCGCATGGTTGGCAGCTCACACGCCGACCCATATTGCTGCACAGCAGCGGCGACGGCTGCCTTGTATGGGCCTCGACACGGTGGCGCCAATGAGCAAGTGCTGCGCATGCTGGAAAAGATCGGCACCAAAGAGAACGTGCCGGCGTTCATCGAAAGCGTCAAACGAGGCGAAGGGCGATTGATGGGATTTGGCCATCGTGTCTACAAAAACTACGATCCACGGGCGCGCATCATCAAACAGATCGCCTATGAGGTCTTTGAGGTCACCGGTAAAAATCCGCTGATTGATCTGGCGTTGGAACTGGAACGCATCGCCCTGGAAGATGAGTACTTCATCAAACGAAAACTTTATCCGAACGTGGATTTTTATTCGGGGATCATCTATCAGGCGATGGGCTTTCCATTGACGATGTTCCCCGTCCTGTTTGCAATACCCAGAACTGTCGGATGGATTGCTCAATGGGAAGAGATGTTGCTGGATCAAGATCAAAAGATCGCGCGGCCGCGTCAAGTCTACATCGGCCCTGGCCTACGACATCACATCCCGATTGAGCAACGAAGCTGACGTTTCGGTCATGGCCTACAACATCACATCCCGATTGAGCAACGGGGTTGAGTTTGACGATGACAGTCTGCTATGATAGCCGCCCTGATGACGGTGGGCTGTTGGCTCAGGTGGTAGAGCGCCTCGTTCACACCGAGGAGGTCAGTGGTTCAAGTCCACTACAGCCCACCATGGTTACGTGGCCGTTCCTGTTGGTTTCGCTGGCACGCGACTCATGAAGACCTACATCAGTCTGTTCGTGCTTGCTGCTGCACTGGCATATCTTCTGACGCCGCTGGTAATTCGCTTTGCAGTGGCGCAAAACCTGCTGGATCAACCTGACAACACCCGTCGCCACCATCCGCGGCCTGTGCCACGACTTGGCGGGATAGCCATCTATATCGCGTTTGTCCTCACATTAGCCTCACTGTTTCTCGTTCACAACATGCTCAGCTTGAGTTTCCAGATGAGGCTGCTGGAAGTGGGCAAGCTGCTGCTGCCGTGCACCATCATCTTGCTGCTGGGCATCTACGATGACATTCGCGGCGCCAATGCGCCGATTAAATTTGGCGTTCAAATTGCGGCTTCGCTCTTGCTGTATGCGTTAGGATTTCGCATCACTGAAATCTGGCAGCCTTTCGGCGGTATCATCTCACTGGGCATGCTTGATCTACCTGTGACGATCCTCTGGCTGGTCGGCATTAGCAATGCGTTCAATCTGATTGACGGACTGGATGGGCTGTCGGCAGGCGCGGCCCTGTTTGCCTTGTTGACTGTTTCCATTGCGGCGCTCATTTATGGACATCCGATGATTGTCATCCTGGCCATATCTTTGGCTGGGGCGACGCTTGGATTCTTACGATACAACTTTGCTCCAGCACGAATCTTCATGGGCGATTCCGGCAGTCTATTTCTTGGATTCACGCTGGCGGCGTTGGCCATTGAAGGCTCACAAAAAAGCGCCGCCGCGGTGGCCGTCGCCATTCCCATTGTCTCGTTTGGCCTGCCCATCGTGGACACATCATGGGCGATCATCCGGCGTTTGTTGAACCGACGACCGATCTTTGATGGCGACCTTGAACACATCCATCACATGATGCTCAAGCGTGGCTTCTCAACGCGACAAGCCATCATGCTGCTTTACGGCGTCTCAGCCGGCTTTGGCTTGATCAGCCTTCTGTTTCTCAATCCTCAAGGAAAGGTCATGGGGCTAGCGCTCTTTGCCATCGGCCTATGCGTCTTCTTTGGCATTCAGCACCTCGGCTATCATGAGGTGCATGAACTCCGCTACGCCTTCGGTCAAGCGATGCGCCGCCGCCGCGTGTTGGCTCGCAATATCCACTTGCGTCGCACAGCCCATGAGCTGAGTCAAGTGAAAGACCTCGATGGTTTGGTTGCGGCTTTGCGCCGCTTGCTCGCCTCCAACGACTTCGATCGCGCTCAATTGCGACTGGCTCACACCCGGTGGCAAACAACCTCCAGCTCAGCTACGACGGACTCATTCGTGCAACTCGAAGACGATGCAATGTGGCTGTGGCATAACCCAGAGACGCCGATGGATGATCTGAGCAATATGTGGATGCTTCAAATTCCGCTCAGCAACGCTGTCAACCAACGCGTCGGCGACATCACCTTCTACCGACACCTGGAGCGCGAACCACTACAACTGGACACATATCACTTCTGCACACTGCTCCAGGAGGAACTCAGTCAAACCTTACTCACACTTCGAGAGAACGGTTCGCTTCCTGAACCGACTCAACACACGCAGGCAAAAGCGACTGGTAATTGATCATGTCTGCGTCCGTGGCGTTCAGTTAGGCCGCGCCACCAGCACGACTCTGATGGAGTGCTTATGGGATCAGGCCGCGCGGCTCGACATGTGGGGCACTGAAACGGGTTGCCGGCACCGTTCTACTGAATCATACCAATAGTCTGGTGAAAGACCATGTTTGATGAAGCGAAGCGCACTTGGTATAGAGCAGTTTGCCGATTCATTTACGCTGCGACGCCCACTCTAAGTAGGTGGACAAACGTTCTAGGAGATTTTGAGGGACGGAACGTTTTGGCGTGCGGTGACGTGTCACCGCTTTCCGGCCAACGCGGCGACACGTCGCAGCACTCCAAAAACGCCACGAACTTTTGTCACGTTACTTAGCAGGCATTAGAGCGGTTTGTGAGTGGGCTTATCCTGAGAGCGCACGCCCAGGACAAACTCATTCACAAACCGCTATGAACAGAGCAATTGACATTGACGCGATGCCGTATTTCTATTCCCAATTTCGATGCCGACTATTTGGGCAGTATCAATCCATGTGCAAACCGCTATAGGCCTCGCTATGCTGTTTGGCTCTGCAAGCGTGCTCATTCCCTCCACAGTTGGCATGGCCTCCGACTTTTGGCGATTGAATCGGCTACTTCCTCAACGAGCATGAAGCGCCACTGGCGACACGCCATCAGAAGGTTCGTCCGATGCTAAAGCGGAATGCCGTGCGTTCTTCACGGAAAATTTGATCCGGTCGAGGGACGACGCGGGCATTGGGGTTATAGGCATAAATCAGGCGAAATGGCACATTGACAACTGGCATCAGCACGCGGAATTCGACGCCGACAGAAGCGCGGTAATTGTCAATACCCTTCCATCCCGATTCGGATTGTGAAAGAAAAATCGTATCGGTTGTTTGTCCCAAGGCGCGAATAAAGACAGACGTATAGCCTTCAGGCAGGATGCCGCCGGGGGTACCCTGTACCAAGCGGGCGAATTCGACTTCCTCCTGGGTTGCCAATCGTCCATCTGGATTGATGACGATGCCGCCGCCGGGAGCGAATGTCACCGTCGTCAACTGATCGGTATCGAAGGCAAGAAACGGGCTGATGGTGCGCAGCAATGGTTCGGAAATGATGCGTTGGTCAGCATAGCGGCGCATATTAAACGTCGAGCCAATATCGGCAAACGCCGCTACGGAGACCGGGCCAGCGATGGGAATTCGGTACTCAGCATTAAATAAAAGCTGCGTATCACCGCCAAGCGGCAGCACGCTCACGTTGGTCAACCGGTTGGTAAACGTGAATGCGCGAATGATTTCATCACGGATGAACGGCCCAGAGGCCGGTGGATCGAACTCGCCGAGCACGGGCAAGGTATTGGTCGTCGTCAGCAAATCAATTTCGCTGCCAGGCACGGCCACGACTTGCGTGGTGGTCAGCCGTTGTTCAATCTGCACGACAGGGGAAATCGAGCGGACATTATAGCCACGGATCGTATCTTCACCACCGAGGAAAAATCGGCTGTAGATTGGCGTGCCGCCAACAAAGGCCAGCGAGTTGCTTTCAAATCGCCGACCAAATGGCAGCAAATGGCCGCCCAGGAACCGAAAGCCAAACACGTGCGGCTGCTGGCGCACCTTCCATGGCATGGCGAAGTAGCGAGTATATTCAAGCGACGGCTGGAACAAATTAACGTCACCGCCCAGGAACCGCCCGCTGAAGCCTAACGACAGCGAGAGGCGTTGCCCGCCCACTGGATCAAGATAGCTGCCCTGGAGCGAGTTATAAAACAATGAAGGCACAATGGTGCTGGTGCGAATGTCAGGCTGACGGAATGTCACCGGAATGTCATTATCGGGATTGTTGTCGGTGTTAACAGGTGGGTCTTTGATCGAGGTTGAATTCCATGAATAGGACAACCCTAATCGCGTCCAGCGACCGAAGCTGGGCCAGCGTTTGGTGATGGTGGTCATCGGCGTGCTGGTGAAGACTTGGAAGCCGGAGCTTTGCTCGGTGAATAACGAATCCTCATCCAGCGCAAACCCGAACAATCCACCTGCCGCTACCGCGCCGAGGCCGCCGCCAAAGAAGTCATAACTGCGGGTGAAGACGCTGAAGCCGGCGGAAATGTTTTTGTCAAAGACATAAGGCTCAGTGAACGAAAACAGGAAGTACTTTTGACGATTGCCGGCGGCGAAACTGAACGAGAGCGACTCGCCATAGCCAAAGAGATTATTGGTTGAATACTCCAGTCCGATGAAACTGCCGCCAATGCCGCTGGCGCCGCCGGTGAATTGAATCTGGTTGCGTCCCTTTTCTTTGACTTTCAAATCAATGTCCAGCAAGCCGGTTCGATCATTCGGCTTGAGTGTGGCGTCGCTTTCTTTGATTTCCTCGAAGAAGCCCAGTTGGTTGAGCTTTTGAATGCTGAATTTCCACAAGGCTTGATCGAAGATTTCACCTTCAGCGACCAGCAGCTCGCGACGCAACACCTTATCGCGCGTGTTGGTGTTGCCGATGAATTCGACAAAGTTCAACGTGTACTGTCGTCCTTCCTCAATGGTGATGGTGAAATCAGCGATTCCTTTGGTCGGATCGTTCGGGTCTTCTTTGAGGTCTTGGCTGGGATTGGCGACCATCTGGATATAGCCGAGGCGACCATACAGGTCTTTGAGACTCTCGTAGACGCCCTTCTGAATGATCGTCGAGCGAACGATATCGCCGGTCTTGATGCCGATGATGGCTTTGATTTGATCATCGCTGAAGACGGTATTGCCTTCGACCTCGATTTTACCAAACCGGAACTGTCGCCCTTCGGAGACCGGCACGACGATCTTCAGTCCATCATCAGGCGGGCAGATAAACGGGATGCGAAAGGGCAGCAAGCGGTCGCGATGGATCATTTCCACTCGGGGTTCTCCAATCTGCGCCTCCAAATACCCGCGATCCTTGAAAGCAAAGAAATCAACTCGTCGCATATCATCCTCGAAAGCTTCAGGATGATAAATATCCCGCGAGGTGAACCGCGTCACCAAGCCGGCTTGTCGGACATTTTTCATCGGCTTGCGAAGTTCATCATCAGTGAAGACGCGGTTGCCTTCAAAGTCAATCTCCAGCACGCGCACACGAGGTCCTTCCTTGATACGGAAGGTCACGCCAACGGCTGCGGCTGACAGCTCTTCGACTTCCAGTTCGACTGTCGCATCAGGATGCCCCTTCTCTGACAGATAATTTTTAATCACACGTCTGGCCACCTGTCCTTTGGCCGGGTCCCACATCTCTTCTTTTGAGACGCCGACGCGCCGTTCACGAAATCGCGTCAGCATATCGCTTTCCGTCACCGATTTAAGTCCCTGGAACTGCAAATCACGAATGATTGGATTTTCCTTCACGCGAAAGATGACGATCTTGCCGCCCTGCTCGCCGTCTTGCACAGCCACTTCGATGTCGCTAAAGAGATTCTGTGCCCAGAGGCTTTTCAGGTCGCGCTCCAGTTGCGCCGGATTATACAAGTCACCTTCGCGCGTCTGAATGTAGTAGAGAATGGTTTCGCGTGGAAAGCGCCGGTTGCCCTCGATTCGCACGCTCTCAACGAGCACTGCAGTTTGCCCGAACACTAACGTTGGCGCTAACAACATGAACAAACCAAGTATTGTTAGTCCAGCCATGATCCCTCGCTGCTGTCTCATAACGGCTTTTACTGTTCTCCACATGCACTGTATCGGGGGCAAACAGGTCAATTTACGGTCAACACTTCATCGTCGGTTTTCTCAACCGCCATCGGGCGGAAGCGTAACTGTCCATTCTCGAGCGAGACTTCGATGATTGAGCCTTCAGCGATCTCCGACTGAATGATGGCCTCCGAGAGCGGGTCCTCAACGTGCCGCTGCAAAGCGCGGCGCAATGGCCTCGCGCCATAGCGCCGGTCGGAACACGTGGTTTCCATGATCCATTGCATCGCCTCATCGGTCAGGTGCACTTCGACTTTGACCTGCTCCAATGTCTTGTTCAGTTGTTTCACCAACAACTTGACAATTTGGAGCAGATCATCATCCGACAGCGGCTCGAAGATAATGATCTCATCCAGGCGGTTGAGAAATTCCGGATTGAATGTTTGGCGGACGGCGGCCAACACTTCATCTTCCATCTTGTTGGCCAGCTCGCGCGCTGAGGGCTGAAAGCCAAGATGTGTCTGCTTGTGAATGTAGCGCGCGCCGATGTTGGAAGTCATGATAATAATCGTGTTTTTGAAATCAACAGTATTGCCGAGACTATCGGTCAGATGGCCATCCTCGAGCACTTGCAACAGCAGATTAAACACGTCAGGATGCGCTTTTTCGATCTCATCCAGGAGCAGGACGCAATAGGGGCTGCGCTTGATGCGTTCGGTCAGTTGTCCTCCTTCTTCATGACCGACATAGCCCGGCGGCGAACCGATCCATTTGGAGACCGAATGCTTTTCCATGAATTCGGACATATCATAGCGAATCATGGCTCGTTCTGAACCGAACAAAAATTCGGCCAAGGAGCGTGCAACCTCCGTCTTGCCGACGCCGGTCGGTCCGAGGAATAAGAAGCTGCCAACAGGACGAGTCGGATTTTTCAATCCAGCTCGCGAACGGCGAATCGCGCGGGCCAATGCCGAAATAGCCCGATCCTGACTGACAATTCGTTGATGTAATTCTTGCTCAATGCGCAGCAGTTTTTGCTTCTCTTCCTCTTTGATGGCCGTTAGCGGAATACCAGTCCAGCGTGAGATCACTTCTTCAATGTCGGCGCGCGTCACAGTCACCGGAGGCTGTTCGGTAAGCGATTCAGGCTCGTCCAAATAATAGCCACCGCGAAAACGCGGCGTCAGCAGTGAGGTTACGGACAGGTCTTCATTGTCCAACTCCGCTGATGAGTGACGAAGCTTGACGCGGGAGCCAGCCTCATCGAGCAAGTCAATGGCTTTATCGGGTAAGTAGCGGTCAGTGATGTAGCGATTTGAATAGTAGACCGACGCGACGATGGCATCATCCGTATAGCGAACTCCATGAAACGATTCGTAGCGGTCTTTCACGCCCTGCAAAATGCGGATGGCTTCAGCTTCTGTCGGGGGCAAGACGCGCACGGCTTGAAAGCGTCGTTCCAGTGAACGGTCTCGCTCGATGGTCTTGCGAAATTCCGCCGGCGTTGTCGCTCCAATGCATTGGATCTCGCCACGGGATAGCGCCGGTTTCAGGATATTAGCGGCATCGAGCGAGCCTTCGGCGCTGCCGGCCCCGACCAGTGTATGAAGCTCGTCAATGAAAACAATGTATTGCGGGTTCTCGATCAGCTCGCGCATGATCGCTTTCAACCGTTCCTCAAACTGTCCGCGATATTTTGTGCCGGCTACCACGAGACTCAAGTCAAGGGCCAGAATCCGCTTCTGTGCCAGGAAGGGCGGCACGTCGCCGGCGACGATGCGCTGGGCGAGTCCTTCAATGATGGCTGTCTTGCCCACGCCTGACTCACCGATCAGGCATGGATTGTTTTTGGTGCGCCGACACAGGATTTGAATGACGCGCTCCAGTTCATTATCGCGTCCCACCAACGGATCGAGCTTGCCCTGCGCGGCGGCTTCGGTCAGGTCACGGCTAAACTCGGCCAGATGCGGCGTCTCTTGTTTTCGCGCGCCGGCATGAACGCGTTCACGACTAGCATGCCGCATCAATTCCTCGCGCACCAAATGCAAGTGCAAGCCTTGATCGCGCAGTAACTCCGCCGCATAGGAATGTTGCTCACGCAGTAATCCAAGCAAGAGATGCTCAGTTCCAATCGTCCGGTGTCCGACACGCTCGGACTCTTCAGCAGCGTAATTCAACACGCGCTTGGATTCACGACTCAACGGCAGGTCTACGCCCGGCGGCAGCTTTTCGCGCGGCACGGCGCGTTTCTCTATTTCACGTCGGATCGTCTCGACAGCGCCATACGTCCGCAGAAACCGATTGGTCAAAATTTTATCTTCACGAATGAGGCCGAGTAGAATGTGTTCGGTTTCAATGGTGGGGGAGCCCAGTTGATTCGCTTCGTAGCGGGCAAAGAAGATGACCCGCCGAGCCTTTTCTGTGTATCGTTCAAACATACCCTGCCACCTTTTCTTTATACACGTGAGCGCTCCTCATATAGTTGACCATCTTCCAACCGCAATACCCGATCACAGTGCGCCGCCAAGCGTTCGTTATGCGTGGCAATGAGTGATGTGAGCGAATTGAGGTGATGAAGCTGCTGCACCAGCGCAAACACTTTCTCGCCAGTGCGACCATCCAGATTGCCGGTCGGCTCATCGGCCAATAACAGTTGCGGGTTCGTCACCAACGCGCGAGCCAATGCCACGCGCTGCTGTTCACCGCCGGAGAGCTCGGCCGGGCGATGTTTCAGTCGGTTCTCCAAGCCCACTCTGGACAATGCGGCACGGGCGCGCTCACCCGCTTCCGGTTTCCTCACTCCTCGTATCAACAACGGCATCATCACATTCTCCAGAGCGGTGAATTCCGGCAGTAAGTGGTGGAATTGAAACATGAAACCCACCACCTGACTCCGAAACCGCGCTAAGTCTACCGTACCTAACTTTGAGATGTCAAACCCATCAAACAGCACGCGGCCTGCCGTCGGACGATCTAATCCGCCAAGCAGATGAAGCAAGGTTGATTTGCCGGCACCCGAAGCGCCAACAATGGCAACCATCTCGCCACGTCGCACAGACAGATTCAGATCATTGAGCACGCTGATGACTGTCCGCCCCATCAGATATTGCTTGCATAACGACTCGGCTTGCAAAAGCGCACCGGCGGCCGGCTGCGGTCGCTCGAGTGCACCAGACGACCGCCGGGAATCGAGCGTCGGGGACGGCGGCTGACTGATGACTGACACGCGACCACCAGCCTCACTCATAGCGCAATCCCTCCGCTGGATTGAGCCGAGCTGCTTGACGAGCTGGATGAATCGTGGCCACAAAACTGATGAACAATGAGAGCAAACCAACAGCCACCGCATCCCTGACGCGCACATGAAACGGAGCGTAAGAGATCGAGAAGATCGTTTCCGGCAACCGGATGAGCTGATACTGATCCGCCACCAGACAGGTCGCGATGCCCACGATCAATCCTAAGCACGTGCCAATCGCTCCCACCATCAACCCCTGCCACATGAAGATGCGCATAATCGAATTTGGCGTCGCTCCCATCGCCATTAAAATAGAGATGTCGCGCGTCTTCTCGACGACCATCATGGTCAACGTGGTAATGATGTTCAGCGCCGCGATGAAGATCATCAATGTCAGCACAATCACCACGACCAACCGCTGAATTTGCAGCGCGGCAAAGACCGGCTTGTTCAGTTCCTGCCAATCAGTCGTCGTGTAGCCCGAACCAACGACGCTTAACACCTGCTGAGCAATTTGCTTGACGTTGTAAATATCGGCCACCTTCATCTGAATCAACGTGGCTTCATCGCCGAGTCCGACCAATTGTTGAGCCGCCGACAATGACGTGTATGCCCAGGTCGAATCGTACTCATAGAGTCCTGAATGGAACACCCCGCCAACCCGAAACTGGCGCTGACGTGGCGTGACGCCAAACGGCGTCAGTCGCCCTTGTGGCGAGATCACCGTCACATAATCACCCAGCTTGACGTTCAGTTCCTTGGCCAAGACTTTCCCTAAAATAATTCCCTCTTGGCCCGGCTCGGTTACGGCCAAGCTCTGAACGTCACCGCTGATAATCGTGTTATACACCTCGTTGGCTTCACGCGACGCCTGCAGGTCAACCCCTTTGACAATCGCGCCCGATTGATAAGCGCCAGCAACAATCACATTAAAGTAGGTCGTGGCGGCTGCCGCCGTCACGCCCGGCACTCGCCGGAGCTGCTCAACCAGCTCTTGATAATCGCTGATCGGTTCGCCATCGCTTCGCAGTAAATTCAGATGAGCCGTGCCACTGAGCAATTTCGTTTGGATGTCTTCGTTAAAGCCAGTCACCAATGCCAGTGCAATCACCAAGACAGCAACGCCAGCGCCAATCCCCAGCACGGCGATGGTCGTGATCACCGCAATCACAGCTTGTTTCCGTTTAGCGCGAAGATAGCGGGAGGCAACGAACGTTTCAAACGCGCCACGCAATGGGCTTTGGCCCACATTGAGTTGGTCAGCGTGCATCATTGCTTCAGCTTCCCCTGTTCATGAATCAAATCCATGCGCCACGATGGCGCACAATCATACACTGCTACACGGGTGGACTCAACCGTTGCTGAGAACATGCCTTACGGCGTTGATGATGACCTCAACGCACAACACATTCCACTGGATTGTTGACGGACGCTCGATCATTTGCTATAAACTGGACGTGATTTTAGTGCGGGAGTGTCAATCCACTCACTAATTGGCGTGAGTTTATTCAACTCAGAACTGTAAGGAGAAAGCAATGACCCAACGGAATCTGAAGTGCCTCCTTCATGGGTATGTGTGTCTGTGTGTGATTGCATCCGTTTTGTTAACAGCGATTCTGTTCTCCACTGTGCCGGTCGCCAACGTGTCTGCTGGCTCAGCGCCCTCAGCACATCGCGCAGTCGGCTCGACCGTTGAACAAACAATCATTCGATCGGACCACACCGATCATCCTCTCATTTATTTGACCGATGGCCGCAGCCGAGCGACACCGCATGTCGGCGCTGAAGGGTTGAGCGACGTTCTGGAACGAGGGCTCGCCCAGCCTGTGACCCTAGCCTCCGGCGACGTCAACGAGGATGGCGTCGCTGATCTGGTCATCGGTTACACAAGCCCCATGGGCGGTCTCATCGCTGTTCATCGAGGCAACGTCCGCTCAATTTATCCTCATACGAGCGCGTCGGTGACGGCTCAGTCGGCCGATGCATGGCCGTTTTTATCTCCAGCATACGTGTATGAAGCAGGCGCGGCGCTTGACTTCATCGGCCTGGGCGACTTTGATGCTGATGGCCATGCAGACATTGTCACGGCGGCGCGAGGCAGTAACATGCTCTCCTTCTT